>JAURLM010000173.1 GCA_030831265.1 Chloroflexota bacterium | reverse complement strand
TCCAGGAATTTTGCTTGTTTGTGCCCGTAGTAGTTAAGTGCCCACAAAAGGCGCATTGAATACAAACCGCCGTGTGAATCAGCGGCAACGACGATGGTGTCATCATTGATGCCCAGGCTCGACATCGTCTCAGCAAACTGCTCCGGTCCCTGGATGTGCGTGCGATCTTCGAGAGACGTCTTGTAGTAGTTATCCACAACTCCCACGGCTCCGAGGATGTGGGCTGCTTCATACTCCGCAGGATAGTTGGTATCGACCACCCGCACGTTTGCATCATTGATGTGGGCAGCAAGCCAGTCTGTAGTTACGAAGATAGAGGCATCTGCGTAGCCTCGCTGGTCAGGAGGAGTTATCTGTGGCAGGTCCATCAGTGTTACGTGGTTCCCTTACTGGCAATGATTCTGGTCAGTTATGCGCTCTGGCTGTCTGCACGACGGATATTACCACCGTGAAGTGGTGTCTCCCCTTAGTGAAAATGTTCACGGTGTGGTAACTTAAGCAACTGACGCCCCCACCGAGTCACCATATTCAGAATAATCGGCTACGCGATCAGTGCAATATATCCTCGCAGGACTCAGCATCGACCATGCTCCGGTCGAATTGCTTGAACAAGTGTCAGTACAGCCACATGAGTTGCGATTGCGACTCGAAGACCTCAACCGGCATGCCGGTGGTGGCGTAATACTTTCCACATGTAACCGCACCGAGATAGTCGGCGCGTCTGCTGATCCGGAGACGGGTCTTGGGCGTATGACGGACTTCCTCGGAACACTCGCCAGCCGTAACGGCCCAAAGCGGCATGACATCAGCAAGTTCGTGTATCACAGTGTTGGTGATGACGTTATACGCCACACATTCCGTGTGACCGCTGGTCTTGACTCACTTGCAATTGGTGAGGCACAGGTTGCCGGACAGGTATCTCGGGCTCTCCAGGCAGCTGGCGAAAGCGGTGCTGTGGAACCGCTCGTTTCGAGAATGTTCCACGCTGCGCTGCGCAACAGCCGTGTCATTCGCAAAGAGACCGGTCTTGGCAAGGACAGCCTTTCGGTGTCCTCCATCGGGCTGCATCTTGTGCAGCGAGAAGCCGGGAAATTAAGCGATAAGACTGTACTGGTCGTTGGCGCTGGTGAGACGGGCAGACTTACTGCTCGAACGTTGAAGCATGTTGGTGTCAAGAGAATACTGGTCACCAGCCGCAGCGTTGATCGCGCAAGATTGCTTTGCACTGAACTGGATGGTGAGCCTATTCCATTCAGCGAAATCACGCATGCGATCAAACAGGCTGATGTTGTTGTGGCCTGTACCGCATCCATGACTCCTGTCATAACCCAGGCGCAGGTGGCTGAAGCCATGTCTGAACGACCGGATCGCCGGTTGATCGTGCTGGATGTGGGTATGCCTCGTGATGTTGACCCAACAGCCAATGATTTGAAGAACGTTGATGTATTCTCACTAGAGCGTTTGCAGGCAATCTCTAATGAGCACCGAAGCAACCGACTTGGAGCTGCTGCTGAGGCTGATCTGATGGTTGAGCGCGCAGTCGAGCGGTTCAAGGAACAGTTGGCCGGGGCGCATGCAGAACCTGTCATCCGAACGCTCGGCTCCCGGGCAGAAAGCATGCGCCTGATCGAGCTGGACAGGGCTATTACCCAGATGCCTGATCTCCCGGAAGAATACGCTCGCAAGGTTGATGCCATGTCAAAAGCGCTGGTCAAGCGTATCCTTGCCGACCCGATCACATTTTTACGGTCAGGGGTCAGTGAGTCTGCGATCCAGGATGTAGCCCATTTGTTTGACCTGGGCTATGACAAGCCTGAATAGTTTCCATGTGCTGTGCCGGACAAGGCACGGCCGGACCTTCCAGGTGATGGAACGCAGATGAACATGGCCTGTGGCTGCGAGTTTTCACGGGAGTATTGCCGTTGAACCGCAAGCGTTCATCTGAACTTTTCGACAGGGCACGCAAACTGATTCCTGGTGGCGTCAACAGTCCTGCTCGTGCATGGAACTCTGTTGGTGGAACACCCATCTTCTTCCAGCGTGGTAGCGGATCGCACGCTTGGGACGCCGATGGCAACGAGTACATTGACTACGTGTGCTCCTGGGGTCCGATGATTCTCGGTCATGCCCCGGCTGATGTAATCAAGGCAGCACAGGAAACGGCTGCTCTTGGCACCAGTTTCGGTGCTCCCACCGAGCTTGAAGTGCAGATGGCAGAACTGGTTGTCGATGCTGTGCCGTCTATCGAAATGGTTCGGTTCGTCAACTCCGGCACTGAAGCCACGATGTCCGCTTTGCGACTGGCGCGTGCCTACACCGGTCGCAACCGCATCATCAAATTTGACGGCGGTTACCATGGTCATGACGATGCCTTGCTTGTGAAAGCAGGTTCAGGTGTGGCAGCTCAGGGCATTGCGTCTTCTGCTGGCGTTCACCCGGATTACGCAGAAGGGACGCTCGTGGCTGATTACAACGATGTTGGCTCTGTAGAGAAGCTGTTGAGCGCGTACCCCGGTGAAGTGGCTGCGATCATCGTGGAGCCTATAGCCGGGAACATGGGAGTCGTCCCTCCGGTGGATGGTTTCTTGCAAGGATTGCGAGACATGGCGACCTCGCATGGTGCGTTGCTTATATTCGATGAAGTGATTACCGGTTTCCGCGCTGCCTACGGCGGTGCGCAGTCCGTATACGGCGTGATGCCGGACATCACATGCCTGGGCAAGATAGTCGGCGGCGGGTTCCCAGTTG
>JAURLM010000172.1 GCA_030831265.1 Chloroflexota bacterium | reverse complement strand
TGTGAAGGCATCCACTTTGTATGCAGCGACGAAGTGCGACATGTGCCCCATGCCGTAACTGCCAAATGCACCTGTCGACAGGATTCCACCAAACACCTGCGCCACCACGCTCATGCCATAGCCCTTGTGTGAGCCCATTTCACGGGTCGCCCCGGTGGGAAGCAGCCACGTGTGTTCCGGGAGAGTCTCTTCGGCCATGATTGGCGTGCCGTCTGCTGCGGCCATGAGTCCCGGAATCGTCGGCTTTTTCATCCGGCGGAGTAGTTCGATCTTGTTGGCGGCAACTGACGATGATGAAATATCCAGCACAAACGGCGGCATCTCACCAGCCGGAACTGCCCAGGCATGTGGATTTGCAGCCATACGCGGCTCTGCGCCAAAAGTGGGGACCATGTTCTGGCCACCGGCGGTGATGGCGTAGCCGATCATGTCATGTGGCAGGGCTCGCATCGCGTGGTACGCCATCATGCCAGCGTGGCGACCGTTGCCCATAGTGACTGCGCCGATACCGTTCTTTTCGGCCTTCTCGATGGCGATGTCCATTGCCTTTGGGATGACTACAAGGCCCAGCCCAGCATCACAGTCGATAGTCGCGGTGGTCGGAGATTCGCGGGTTATCTTCCAGTTCGGATCTGTGTTGATGAAACCCTGCCCGACCATTTCGATGTATCGACGCAGCATGTTCGATACGCCGTGGGTGTCCGTACCTCGGTCGTCTGCAGCGACAAGGGCGTCGGTGGCGAGTGCAGCATCATCCGGGCTCATGCCAATCTTGCGGAACAGCGAATCCACGCTGCGGCGCAGGTCGGCGGACATGACTCTTACTTCATCTTCAGGTGGTACGTGGAAGTGCTCTAGCATCTGCGGCCCCTTGGCGTGCATTCGGGAAATGGCGGGCGTTTCATATGGCGTTACCCGCCGATGGCGCAGATTCTACTCTCTATGTAAGAGTTGATGAACTTCACGCCGGGCGTGACGCCACGAAGATGATCTCGTCGCACTCTTCATCGAACGGGGACCTGTCGAACCAGCCGTATACGGCTTCCACCTGCAGGTTCGTCTCTTCAAGCATTGCGAAAATCTCATGCGGGAACAGGTAACGGAGCGTCACCGGTAGTCGAGCGACGACACTGGTGGTTCCGTCAGCGTTGATCTCTTCGACGATCTGCGTTGCTTCGTTAATCTGCGATTCAGCATCGAACCGGTTGATTGCTGATAGCTGAAAGGTTTTGCCAGAGTCCGGATCGGCGACATCGCCAATCAACACCGGTTCAGCGGAATCATCGAAAACCAGGTCCGGTGTCGGGTTAAACACGTTGAACACCAACTTTCCGCCGGGTCGCAGGTGTCTTGCGGCCGAACACAGCGTGTCCATCTGGTCTTCAGGCGTTGTGCCCAGCAGCAGCGTCCGGGCCGGGATGGTCACAAGTGAGAAGTCGGTTCTTGCAAGTTGCAGCGTGCGCATGTCCGCCTGTGTCAGGGTCAGGCTGCCGGTCAGGGGAGAAGCGTCGCTGGCCTTGGCTTCGGCGACCGATAGCATTTCAAGGCTGGCATCGACTCCAAATACCTCGATACCGCGCTGCGCTACTGGAATCGCAATTCGTCCCGTGCCGACACCAATCTCCAGCACCGGGCCGTTCGCCGTAATCGCCTCTTCTACGTAGAAATCAACCTCCTCGCTTGATTCCGTCGAGTAGAACAGGTCATACCACTGTGACCAGTCTGCGTAGTTCATGCCGGTGCTAGCCCCGGCCGACGGTCTTCATAAACTGTCTGCCGTAGGTGCTCATGAAGGTTGGTATGTGCGTGTAGTGATAGAGAATCCCCGCGTCAGCGTTCTTCTTTGCCTGCTCCGCCGCGCTTGGCGTGCCTGATGCCTTGCCTGCTGCGTGAATCCGGGCAAACGTTTCCTGCACCACTCTCTGCACTTCAGGATGCCCGTTCTGGCCGGGGTAGCCCATCGACTGCGCCAGGTCTGTAGGCCCGATGAAGAAAACGTCTATTCCTTCTACTGCCAGAATTTCATCGAGATTATCTACGGCTTCCACGTCTTCTATCTGCACGCAGACCAGCATCTGCTCGTTCGCCTGCTTGACGTAGTCTGTGGTGGCAATTCCGAAACCGAAATCCGCCATGCGCCCGCCGCCAAGCCCGCGCTTACCGCCGGGGTTGAACAGGCACGCCTCTACGACCGCCCTTGCCTCTGCCGCCGTATTCACATGGGGAACCTGTACGCCCATTGCACCGCGGTCGAGGTACTTGTTGATGACCGCTGGATCGTTCTTTTCAGGCCTGACAAGCGGTGTGATTCCGTGGAGTTCCGCGGCCATTACCAGTGGGCCAATGTTGTCAGGGGTAATAGAGCCGTGCTCTGCATCCAGCATCACCCAGTCGAATCCAAGCTGCCCGATCATTTCGACGATTTCAGGTGATGGGAACTGCACCGAAACGCCGAACGCTGGTTTTCCCGCTTTGATCAGGTTCTTCATCCGGTTTTCTTGCATGGGGAGCCTCTCGCTTACAGTTTTCTACTGGTTTTCGGTAGCGCCATTATGCGTCCGTTCTCGTATATCTGTACTTAACAGGATGTGTGATCCGGGCGCGGCGCGGATTATCGCGTTGATAATCGGGCCTGTGTTGCGGTTGACAGCGTACATGTGCGCGCCGACACTTTCCCATCAAGTCTTTGTTTGCAATGCGACAGAGGTAACCGGGAGTCCGGCGTCTACTGCCAGCAGCAGCTCATTTTCGGAGTATGTCCAGTGACACTGAAGACCGATCTCAGGACTAGGCTCGCATCCCGACAGGCCAGGTTGGGGACCGAGACCGCTTTCGAAACCCTGGCCCGCGCCCGTAAGTTGGAGCGCGAAGGACGGCACATTATCCACCTGGAGATCGGTGAACCCGATTTCGACACCCCGGAGCATATCCGGCAGGCTGCGAAAGATGCGCTGGACAACGGTTTCACGCACTACGGCCCTTCAGCAGGCCAGATGGAACTGCGTGAGGCTATCGCCAGGCACCAGTCTGAGCGACAGGGCTACGAGATATCTCCAGAACGCGTGATCGTTACTCCCGGTGGCAAGCCGGTTATGTTCTTCACGATCATGGCGTTGATTGAGGCCGGTGACGAGGCTATCTACCCGAACCCGGGCTTCCCAATCTACGAGTCGATGATCAACTACATGGGCGGTACGGCAGTGCCGGTCGCCCTGCGGGAAGAGTTCGACTTTAGCCTGGATGTGGAAGAGCTGGAAAGCCTCATCACTGACCGCACCAAGCTGATAATCGTCAACACGCCGAACAACCCGTGCGGCTCCATCATTCCTCCTGAAGACCTGCGTCGCATCGCCGAACTGGCAGTCCAGCACGACCTTGTGGTCTTGTCTGACGAAATCTACAAGGACATGTACTATCAGGGAGAGCATGACTCCATCACGCAGTTCCCGGACATGGTTGACCGCACGGTGATTCTCGACGGTTTCTCCAAGAGCTACGCAATGACCGGCTGGCGTCTTGGCTACGGTGTTTTCCCTGAATGGCTTGTGGAGCCAATTTCCAGGCTTATGACCAATAGCGTGTCCTGCACATCGGTCTTTAGCCAGATGGCGGCGGTTGCTGCGCTCCAAGGCCCGCAGGATTCTGTTGGGACGATGATGGAAGAGTTCACGGCACGGCGTGACCTTGTTGTGGAAGGCCTGAACTCGCTTCCCGGCGTTACATGTAAAGTCCCGAAGGGCGCGTTCTACGCATTCCCGAACATCAGTGGCACAGGACTTTCAAGCAAGCAGTTTGCTGACAAGGCGCTGTACGAGGCCGGTGTTGCTTTGCTCGCTGGAACGGCATTCGGCAAGT
>JAURLM010000171.1 GCA_030831265.1 Chloroflexota bacterium | reverse complement strand
TCAACACTGACTGATCGAGTGACCAGCCCCTGGTAACCGGGAACACTCAGGCAGCCTTCAAGCACCTCTCGAGAACCTTCACGCCGGGTGATCTCAGGATTGATCATTGCGAAGGCGTTCTGTTCAGGCACCTGGATCGTAATGATTCGCTTCAATTCACCGACCTGTGGTGCGGCGAGGCCGACACCGTTGGCGTATTGCATTGTCTCGATCATGTCTGACGCGAGGCGTCGGATCGCATCGTCGACACGCTTTATTTGACGCGCCTTTTTGCGGAGAATCGGGTCGGGAAACACTCGTATAGGAAGAATAGCCATTGGGTCATTGTCTCATCGCAAACAGTGCAAATTCCACACCTGGTGTCCAACCGCTGTTATTCGGTTGGCTAATACGTTGAGGTTCTGCCGGATGACTCACCTGTTAAATGCGATAGACGTATTTGGTAGATAGCTCCCCCATGCCTGTGGCGTAGCACCGGCAGGTGGCTTTGTCTTGAGCGCGTAAAGTTGGTACAGGCAGCGGAGATTTTTCGTTGATGGTGTTCGCTGTTTCTACTCACTTGAAATGCGTCACGAGCGTTTTTTATGCCAAGAGTTCGCCGGATCAGACGAATAAAATCGCCGACTTCCAGTTCGCGAAGGCCGGAGGCGTTTATTCCCGCTTCTTTGCCGTCACGTACTCGTGAACAGCAGGTGGCAGGCAGCGCAAGCCGCGTGGTGATTGTTGGGTCGCCGATTGTTACGATCGAGCTGTCGAAGCTTCTCCAGGCTGAACCTGATCTTCAGGTGGTTGGCAAGGCCAACACTCCTAAAGATGCAATGGCGGTTGTCAATCAGTTTGGAGCGGAACTGGCCGTAATCGAAACTGACTTTGGTGGAACGGCACAGGGGCTATTGCTGGCCCGCTCCATGAATGAACGTAGCCCCGGATGCGGGATCATGCTTGTATGCGGGCCTTTTACCGAAACGCTGGCCCGCTACCTCTGGGTCTACGGAACCGAATCATGGTCTGTCATTACCGCGGCCACTGCAAAGAACGCTCGTCACATTTCTGAGGCTGTCAGTTCTGCCGTTCACGGCATGACCTGGGTGGAGCCGGGCGTGCGTCGAGACCTGGAGAAGTATGGTCCGCGGCCCCGTTCAATGGATGAGCGCAGGTTGATGTTGCTGGACGCTGCTTCCGAGGCTGCCTGAGCGAGTTACTGCTTCGGGCTACGAAAGTGATACCGGGTCAACGTCGATAGACCAACCGGGGCCGACAGATTCTTCATCCAGTAGTTGTTCCGGTCCTGAACCCTTCAGAACTATCTGCCACCTGAACATCTCTCGCACTCTGAGCGGTACGGCCGGTGTTGGGCCGATGACTTCGATTCCCGAAAGCCCCGTGTTGACTCGCCTGCGTTCCAACCTCGCTGCAGTTTCATAGGCATTTTCATGCGCTTCTACCGCATCCGGTCCCGCGTATCGAAGTTTGATAAGCCTCGAATACGGCGGCATGTCGTGTCGAGCGCGAATGTCTATTTCCCGTTCATAGAACCATTCGTAATCCTGCGCTACGGCAGCCTGTATCGCATAGTGGTCAGGCTGCATGGTCTGAATTATCACCTCGCCCCCGGACGGGCCACGCCCTGCGCGCCCGGCGACCTGCGCCAGTACCTGGAATGCTCTCTCAGCGGCAAGGAAGTCCGGCACTGCCAGGCCGATGTCCGCGGCAACCGCACCGACCAGTGTTACGGCAGGAATGTCGAGTCCCTTTGCCACCATTTGTGTCCCAACAAGCACTTTGGGCGTCCCGCTGGAAAAGCGTTCAAGCAGGTTCATGTGGTCTTTGAAGGTACGAGCGGTGTCGCTATCCCATCGCATAACGCCTGCCCGTGGGAAAACCGACTGCACGACTTCGGCTACACGCTCTGTTCCGGGGCCGGTGCGCTTCACGCTATTGCCGCCGCAACTTGGACATGCCCGCGTCGTCCGTACTCGGTACCCACAGAAGTGGCACTCTAGTCTCGCCTCGCGAGAAGTAGTTGCTGCGTGGTGGGTGAGGGTGTTGTCGCAGCGTCGGCATTTCCGTAGTTCGCCACATTGTGTGCACTGGACAAACCCGGCCAACCCCCTGCGGTTTATGTAGAGAATTGCTTTCCCACCGTTTCCCAGTGATCGGCGCATGGCATCGATCAGGTCGCGGGACAGGAGATCGGTGTGTCCGGCCTTCAACTCTTCTCGCATATCGACCACGCGGGCGGTGGCGCGCCCATCCACTTTTGCTGATGGCGCCAACCCTGTGATCTGTGCAGGCCGATCGGGGAGCCTGAGCAGGTGCAGTTCGCCTCGTTCTGCCCTGCGGAAAGTCGTTACTGAGGGCGTTGCACTGCCGAGCACGACCGTCGCACCGGTCTCCAGTGCCAGCAGTTCGGCGACGTCACGAGCGTGGTAGCGCGGTGACTGGTCATGCTGCTTGTATGTCCACTCGTGCTCCTCGTCCATCACGATAAGTCCGAGGTCTTTCACAGGTGCGAATACAGCACCTCGTGAGCCAAGAACCACGTCGTATCGACCTTCACGAACACCCCACCACTGGTCGAACCGTTCACCGTCAGAAAGACCAGAATGGAGCAGGGCGACGCGTCCGGGGAAACGGGATGCAAACCTGCCGAGCGTCTGCGGTGTGAGCGCTATCTCCGGCACCAGCATGAGTACCCGCTTGCCCTTGTTTATGACGTGGGCGGCGGCTTGCAGGTAGACCTCGGTCTTACCGGAACCTGTGACTCCATAGAGGAGAAATCTGCCTGGAGCGGACGCTGTGCGGTCTGTGTCACTGGTTATTGCGTGGATGGCACCGGCCTGCGCCGGAGTGGGATCCAGCGGGAATTGCTGTTGCACCGCGTAACCGGCGAGCGGGTCACGGATGACTTGTTGCTGTTCGATCTTTGCGATGCCAGAGTCAACTGCCCACTTGACCGCTGCCTGTCCGAATGACTTTGTCAACTCGCTGCGAGGTTCCGGGCCGGCGCGGTGAAGTAGATGCGCAAGCAAGTCTGACCTGCGGGCTGAGCGAGTTTCAGCAAACTGATCAATCAAGTTCCTGATCTCATCAGGCGGTGCATCCAACAGGAGAACGTTGATGAAAGATGCCTTCGCCCGGGGCTGTTCCCATTCGTGGCGAGACTCGAACAAACCCCGGCGCATCAACCTGTCAACAGTTGCTGAGCCGCTCCTGCCCAGTCGTCTAGCAATGCGGTCTTTACGTTGCCACTCAAGGTCTGCCATTGAATCCATCACTCGTTTTTCATGCGGCCTTAACGGTCTTCCCAGCGTTATCTCTGCCGGGAAATCATCGTGTCTTTTTATCCATGTCCGCAGGCGTGTTCGCGAACCGGGTGGCAACATGAGCGAGCAGGCGATGAACAGTGTGGTGCGGTAGTAGGAGGCAGTCCAGCGGGCGAGTCGTAACCGGGCGCGGTCGAGATACGGGCCACCGTCCACCACTGAAAGGAGAGGGCGAGTTTCGACATCTGGAGATGCGGATGCCTGTCCAAAAACTACCCCTTGGAGGATACGCGTGCCGAACGGAACCCAGACCATGTCGCCTGGGACCACACTGAGGTTCTCAGGTACGGAATATGTGAATGTGCGGGGCCGGTCATCCGGGAAGTCGACCGCTACCTCAACGAATACCACTGGTTGGAATCCTGCCTGGCGAAAAACTAACGTTCCCACCGTAAGACCATCGTATGCATAGTGGGGATACGTGTCCGCGCAATGTCAGGTTATGCCGTGGAATCGACTGAGGCCAGCGATACCTGGTTTCGTGGACAGTCAGGCGGCTTCCGAGGAAGAATCGTCAGCGGATGCGGAGAGTTGCTTGTTCGCACCGGGTAGTTCCGAGCGATCGAGTTCAAATTCTGCTTCGAAGTTTCGCCTGGCGGTGTGAACCTCTGACGCAGTTTCACGAGCGGCGTTAGCGGCGTAGTTGACCGCTGTCAGGTTTAGCCATGTGGGGTCGAGAACAAAATATTCGAGCCAGTGGAGAGTCTTTTGAACGTATTCGACGAAGGTATCTTGGAGTCCGTCTGCCAGTTCCTGTCCTTTACGCGTGCGCATCCGCTGCCACTGCTCAGTCCCGTCGATTACAGATCCCCAGTGCGCTGACATCATCTTGCTGATCTTTGATGCGTGTGACTGGAGCAGGTTCAGCAGTTCCGGGTTTGTGCCATTGGCGCTGCCTTCTTTGACTGCCGCGTCGAACTCAACACGTAACGTCCTCAGCGACCGTGGCTGCGTGAAAAGTCGTCGATATATGGCCATCGCCCTGGCTCGTTCGGCAGGGTCAACGGTTCGTTTGGCAAATGGCCAGCTCAGATGACGCTCCTATTTGTAACGCGACAGACGTCAGGCTGTGGCGAACAATCCCCAGTTCCAAGCTAGCAGATTCGGGTATCGGTTAGAGCGTTGCTTACTGTGTGCGCACCGGCAGCGGAGGTGTGCATTTCCTGCCAGTCGCCGGATGCGACCAGCCCGCCGGCAAGGGGGGAAACGGCGGGCTGGCACCGGAGCATTCACATCCAGGAGCCGCAGAGAGCGGATTGATGCGCAACCGGTGAACCATTGTTTGTCGGGTAAAGGTGGTAACGCCCATTTCGAACGGCTCAATGGCGATGGCCGAACGGTTCGATGGCGCGTATCCGTAAGGACGCTTGGCTCTCAATCGAGCAGGTGGAAGGAGTGGGAAACGCCTTCCGGGCGAACGCTGACGAGCCTGTAGCCGGAGCGATGGCCGGGTTGCGGCAGCCCGATGGCAGTGGTTGCGATGACTCGTAATTGGTTGTGCCGCGTGATGAAGTTGCCGTGTGTGTGGCCGGCGAAGAGATATTCGACGCCGTGATTTTCGAGGACCTGAACGATTGCTCTGCGACCGGGTCGCAGGCTGTACACGCCGTCATCCACAGAGATGTTTTGCAGGAACGGTGGGTGATGGGAAAGTACAACAGTGTGGTCGATTTGATCTGTAGTTGGCGCAGACAGTTCCTGTTCCAGCCAGCGAAGGTGCATAGCGGCTTCGCCAGGGACAAGTTCTGGACTATCGAGCAATGAGCTGTTGATTACGATGAACCGACAATTACCGGAGATGAATGAGTAACGATCCGGGCCGTGGTTTTTTCGGTAACGGTCCAGCGATTCCGTGGTCGGCGATAGGAAATCGACTCCGACGTCATGGTTTCCCGAAACACGGTGAAGGGGTATTTCGGGTGAAAGCCTGCTGAATGCCTCGTTGACCGATTGAAGCTGGCGGTCATCGTTCCATTGCATGACCATGTCACCAAGCACGGCGACGAAGTCAGGGCGGAGCTTATTTGCCACTTCAATGGCTCGGGCAAGCCGTGCCGCCTCGTCTGCCCATTCCGAAGGGTGAGAATCCGTCCTCTCACGTAATCGGACAGGATCACCTCCGGCGTCACGACGCTTCCTGAATTCCCCGAGACCCAGCTGGGGATCAGCGAGGATCATGAAATTTGTTGTTGTGGATTGCATATCCTGGCCCGCTTTTGGTATTTGGTGCCGTGATGATACAGGGCGGACACCGGCCAAACGCGCACAAACAAAAAAGACCGCCTTACATGGCGGTCTTTCATGAAAAACAGAGTCTCTGCCGTTACTTCTTTACTGGCAGACGGCGTTCCTTGATCCGTGCCTTCTTACCAGTGAGGCCACGCAGGTAGAACAGGCGTGACTGCTTCACCTTGCCGTGCCGGGTTACCTTGACGGATTCAAGGTTTGGTGACCAGAACGGGATGATTCTCTCGACGCCCACTCCATAAGAGAGTCGTCGAACAGTGAAAGTGTCCGTTGGGGAAGGTGTGTGACCTGACATGTAGCTGCCAATGATCACGTTGCCCTGGAAGGCCTGAATTCGTTCTCGGTCGCCTTCAATAATTCTCAAGTTGACCGTGACGGTGTCGCCGGGGCCGAACTCTTCGATGTTCGCTTTCGGCGTCTCGCCGTTGAGTGTGTTCAGGTCAATCATTTCAAGCCAAACCTTAGCAGTGAGTTCTGTGACCTTGAGGTCACGCGAGAAGACGCCATGAGCGCCGTCGACTGGAG
This sequence comes from Chloroflexota bacterium, assembly GCA_030831265.1. Lineage (GTDB taxonomy): Bacteria > Chloroflexota > Dehalococcoidia > Lucifugimonadales > Lucifugimonadaceae > JAJCYX01. The sequence continues at coordinate 3,350 of JAURLM010000171.1, read as the reverse complement.
GAGTCCAACTTTCTTATTCTATCGCTCGTTACAGTCAGGCGGCAAGGAGGTTTCGCACGTAGATGCTGCGAGTACTACCGGATATGCGTCGCAACTATCCCTGGACTATGCCTCGGAAGGCATATCCGCAGTGCAGAAGGCGCACTTTGTTGCCTTGATGCTTACTGAAGACTGGCAGAACGGGCAGTTCTTTGTTGTTGGTGCTGCCGCCGCCACTTCCTTCTTGATCATTTCCTGCATCCGCTTGTAGTAGCGAACGATGATGAACATTGCGAAGGCGACGATGATGAAAGCGATCACGGCGTCGATGAACGATCCGTAGTTGAGGGTGACTGCCCCGGCTTTTTTGGCGGCGGCCAGCGTGTCGTACGGCCCTGCCGTGGCACCGTTCTTCATGACCACAAATTGGTCTGCAAGAGATGCATCACCGAAAATCAGCCCGATTGGCGGCATGAGGATGTCGCTCACCAGTGACTTGACGATTACGGTGAAAGCACCGCCCAGCACGAATGCAACCGCAAGGTCCAGTACGTTCCCGCGTTTAATGAAGTCCCTGAAATCCTTAAGCACGAAACCCTCTCCTGATTCACCTGTTTCCAGTGGGGACGAAGGTTATCTTCTGACGGCTAGCACTGCACTGGGATGATTCAAGTTGGCCGAAGTGCTATTCAGGCCAGTCTTCGAGCAGTTCGGGTCTTCGCTGGCGAGTTCGCTTGACTGACTGTTCCCTGCGCCACTTTTCGATGCGAACGTGATCTCCAGAGAGCAGCACATCCGGAACCGCCATGTCCCCGATACGCTCTGGGCGGGTGTAGATCGGACCTTGCAGCAGCCCATCGAGCCCGGCGGAAAACGAGTCGGTGCCTGCGGAATCAGCGTCGCCCAGCGCACCCGGTTGCAGGCGAACCATTGCATCAACCAGCACCATCGCCGGGATTTCACCTCCGGTCAGGACATAATCGCCAATGCTGATCTCTTCATCGACCTCTGTGTCTATGAACCGCTGGTCAACGCCTTCGTAGTGACCGCAAACCAGCGTTACCGCTGGCATTTCGCTCAATTCGACGACTCTACTCTGCTTTAGCTGGCGTCCCTGCGGAGCCAGCAGGATGACGTGAGGTTTCGTGTGTGTGCGTAGTGCTTTGACGTGGCTCACAGCGCTAATCAGTGGCTCGGCTTTGAGGACCATGCCCGGTCCGCCTCCGAATGCGGTGTCATCCACGCGCCGATGCTTTTCGTTCGAGAAATCCCTGAGCTGGTGAAGTTCGATAGCCGCGATTCCAGACTCAATGGCGCGGCCAACGATGCTTGTGTCGAACGGCCCGGCAAACATTTCCGGGAACAGCGTGATTATGTCTACCTGGAGCATTAGAACGGTATTATGCGGCCTGCCGGGCGGCTTATCGCTCGTAAATCGCGAGCCGAATGGGGCGTTGTTGTAATCACCCCGCTGCCATCTGGTAACTGCTGATTGGCTTTATAGTGGTAATAGTCGCAGACCAGCAGTACCTTCGCACCTGCGGAACTGGCCGGGCGACCACGGATTGAGGCAGATGTTCAGCGGAATCGTCGAAGAAGTTGGCAAGATCAGGTCATATGACCTGCAGCGCATGACCGTTGGCGCTACGAAGGTGCTTTCAGACCTCAAGGTTTCAGAAAGCATCTCTGTGGCAGGTGTCTGCCTGACCGCGGTCGAAGTTGGCGATGATTATTTTGTAGTCGAAACCGTGCCGGAAACGGTTCAACGGTCAAACCTTGGTGCCTTGAAGTCCGGAAGCGGCGTAAACCTTGAGCGAGCGCTTGTGTTGGGTGACCGTATCGGTGGCCACATGGTGCAAGGGCATGTCGACGGTACCGGGACCGTGTCTTCACTGGTTAGAGACGGCAACTCGGTGCGAGTTGATATAGAGTGTCCGTCGTCACTCCTCGGGTACGTTGTCGAAAAAGGCTTCATAACCGTCGACGGAACGAGCCTGACCGTGACGGCCGTGACTGATTCTGCGTTTGGCGTGGCGATAATCCCGTTCACACTAGATCACACTACGCTGAACGAGCGATCTGTTGGTGACGCTGTGAACATAGAAGTGGATGTCACGGCAAAATATGTCGAACGGCTCGCGCAACCTTATCTTGACCGATGGAACGCCGGATCGGCGCAAAACGGGTAGATCCCACAACAGGGGCCAGTCTTCTTTGAGCACTGACGAACAAGGTTTTCAGCAGGAAAATGACCGTTCACATGATGCTGTATCGGCATCAGTGGAAGAGGCTATCAAGGCCTATCGTGCTGGTCAGATGGTGATCCTCGTCGATGATGAGGACCGAGAAAACGAGGGTGACTTTGCCATGGCGGCGGAGGACATCACTCCGGAAGCGGTCAACTTCATGGCGCTCGAAGGCCGAGGCCTGATCTGCGTCCCGATGACCTCTGCTGACCTGTCCCGTTTCAAGCTGCCGATGATGGTGCAGAACAACACCTCGGCCCACGGCACTGCATTTACCGTTTCGGTGGATGCAGCAGATGGCATCACGACCGGTATCTCCGCCGGAGACCGCTCCAAGACCATTCAGCTTTTGTCCAACCCTGAAGCCTTACCCGGAAATCTTGTTCAGCCCGGGCATATCTTCCCTTTGCGATACCAGGAAGGTGGCGTGCTGGTGCGGGCAGGGCAGACGGAAGGTTCCGTTGACCTTGCACGGCTGGCAGGTAAGCGGCCTGTGGCTGTCATCTGCGAGATCATGAATCCGGACGGGTCGATGGCTCGCAGGCCACAGCTTGAAGAATTGTCTCGCAAGCACAATATTCCGGTTGTATCGGTCGCAGACATCATCGCCTACCGGTTGTCACACGAAAAACTTGTTGAACGGCTCGTCGAGACCCGTATGCCCACACGCTGGGGTGACTTCCGAGCGATTGCATACCGCAGCATGGTTGACCCGGATGAGCATGTGTCGTTGGTAAAAGGCGAGATTGACGGTTCCGAGCCTGTTCTTGTGAGGGTTCACTCCGAATGCCTGACAGGAGATGTGTTCGGGTCGCTTCGTTGTGACTGCGGAGAGCAGGCCGAGCTTGCGCTTCAGATGATTGAACGGGAAGGCCGCGGGGTGTTCGTGTACATGCGGCAGGAAGGCCGCGGCATTGGCCTGATCAATAAGCTCCGGGCTTACAGTCTGCAAGATGAAGGACTTGACACCGTCGAGGCCAACGAACGGCTGGGATTCCCGATGGACCTTCGTCGATACGGCGTCGGCGCCCAGATACTGCGCGATCTAGGTGTAAAGAAATTCCGGTTCATCACCAACAACCCGCGGAAAATCGTGGGATTGCAGGGGTTCGGTCTTGAGATGGT
>JAURLM010000170.1 GCA_030831265.1 Chloroflexota bacterium | reverse complement strand
GAGCGCCGAATTCCGTGCGACTATCCTCGATGGCCGCTCTTCGCCAGGAACATTGTTCGGGTTGTCGGCATCAATAGGAATCATGTTGATGACAGTTTCGCATGGGACATACTGAATGCATCTGCTTGATGCCAAACAGCAGGTGAGTGAATAGTTGCCGGTGGCAGGGCTAGTCCAGTTCTTTACGCAGGAGTACGCGCACCGGTTTGAAGCCAATGCGTTCGCTCACACGGATGATGCGTTCGTTCGCAGCCCACACTGCGCCTTCGATCGCTGTAAGTTGCCTGTCTTTGCACCAGGCGGTGGCTGCATTGAACAGGGCCAGGCTCATGTAGCTGTTGCGACGACCCGGCTTCACAACTATCTCCTCAAGCGTCGCTGTCTGGGCGTTGCCGCGTGGCCTGTGTGGTCTTCCCAGTATCTTTCTGGCGAATGAACCGAGCTTGTGGATTATGTCTGTCCGGGGAGTAGTCCCGGCACGGACGATGACGAACCCATGAATGCCGTCTTCATCTTCGGCTACGAACATGGCCTCGTCCTGGTTGTCCAGGCGAGATTTCAGGTTCTCCGCGTGATCAACTGAAAGATCAAGATCCTGGCCCACTGCCATCCAGGCTGCGGAGGCAAGCCATTCACCGAAAATCTCCGCACATGCCGGGATGTCCTGTAGTTCAGCTAGCCTGACACGCTGGTTCCTGGGAAGCGCAACAGAAGTCTGCATCAGGCATCCTTCAGCAGCAGGCCTGCCTTGGAGAGTTCAGATATGAGGTTGTCAACGTCTCGTTGAGCCTTTGCGTGGTCCAGCGAGTATCGCTCTGCGACAAGTGATGCCACATCAGCTACAGGAGTGCCTGTGGACAGCTTGTTCCAGATGAAAGCACCGGATTCGTTGAGGCTGAAGTAACGGTGCGTTTCCATATCCAGCAAAACGGCGGTTCCAGCTTCCATCTCCGTGTGAACGACACCAGGTTTTGGTTTCATGTTGCATTTCGTGGATTGAGTGGTCATTTCAGGGCTCCATTATCTACGGAGGATACTGATTTGTTTTTCTTTGCGGCGCTGAGAATCATTTCTGAAACCCTGGCAATTGTTTCCTTGGACGCGATTACATCACGGCCTGCGACTATCCGGTAACAGGCGCACTGTTCAACGAGGGTTTTCAATAGATTCAACTGGGAAGACGCTGATTTAGCGTCAACAAATAGACCTGCTGCCTGCTCCAGTGCCAGGAACAATGCTTCAACAGGTTTGATTTGCGTTATGACGGTGGCATCAGCCGTGCCGACGCTGGTGAAGAAAATTGCTGCTGGAACACATTGTCCAATGAACTGGCGTTCCGTAGCTACTGAAGGCCCGGACAGATACTTGCCGTTACCCAGCTCCCGGACCGAGTTCTTGTCCCAGATCGGGTTGATTCCACCCCGTTGCAAGGCCTGTTCAGTCAGTGCAAAACCTCTTCGCAGGGCGCGAGTTCGAACAACGGGTCCGTCTATCTCAAGTGCTATAGCGTCATCAGACAGGTACTGCCAGCCGTCGCTCAGGAGCGCGTGCGTGAGTGTTGTCTTACCTGCGCCGGAATTGCCGGTGATGATTATGCCGGTGTTGTCGCGTACAAGGCCGTTTCCGTGAAACCCGTAAACGTCATTCAAACGCAGCATTGAAACCATTGTTACCAGCAGGAAGTCTCTCTGTTTAAACAGGGTGTTTGCCCAGAATTCTTTGCTGATTGCAATATCGATATTGCTCTTTGAGGCAGCGCATTTGATGCCGTTACCCTGCATCCAGAATTTGTCATTTCCAGACCACAGGCTTCGAGTTGGCGTCTCTGCGATTAACCGGGCAGATGCCGGCACAGGTATTGCGCCGGGAACGTGAGAGGTAGAAGACACCTGTATAGATACGTCTGATGTGATCTCGTCTGCTTTGGTTACGGCAAACAGGTCATTCCAGAGCGTAAAGAACCACTGGGAATCGACACCAGGTACGCAAGTCAGCACAAACCTCATACCGGACACCTGGAAGTGCTCCTGGCTATTCGGAGACGTTTTGGATGATGTCAGCGGGGTCGTCGGCAAGTTCATGATAGGAATTACCTCGACTACAGGTTACGCCGACTGGGAATTCCTGTATCTGACTGATTGTGCCGTTCGCGTGACCTCTGCGGCTCGGACAGCACAAACTTGGCTACTTGCCCTTTAAGCGTAGCTTCAAACGGTGGCCCATGATTCTGAGCTTGTCTCGCCTGCGCCCCATCAGGATCATACTCGGGAGCCTACCACGCCAGGATTCGCCAACACTGAACTGAACGGCTCGACGGCGTGTATGTGAGTCGAGAGCGTAGATCTTCTTGCTTGGCCAGACCATGCGCAACAGAAATCGCGGGATGATAGACGGCCGCACACTGTCAAGAAGCCCGGCGGGAAGCGTGGTGCCCAGCATCTTTTCTAGCGCGACGAATGTAATCCATAGTGACGCTGTCGCACCTTCTCTGCGGGCTTCGTCAACAACGGCTTCCCAGTCAATCTTGTCGCCGTACTGGCGAATCAGGAGGTCGATGTCCTTAAACCATGCAAGTCGATCGAATCCATGCCTGTGAAGATGTACTGACAGCATGAAGGCAAGGTCTTGTGGTGACAGGCTGTGGACCGTTGTATCGCCAACTGCAACAGGAATTGCCCGGTCCCAGATCGACGTCATGCTGGTCGGCCTTACACCCAGTTTGATGCTGTCTACGTGAAGTTCAATCAGGATTCCGCTGGAGGGCGCACGGAATTTTTGTTCGAATGCCGTTTCGAGGGTTGAACACTTAGATGGAGGTTCACGGTGGCCTTCAACTGAGTACCCGGCTTCGACAAGCGCATCATTGAAGCGGTTGAACTCCTCTTCCTTGCAGAGCAGGTCTATATCCCCGGCCTGCCTTGCGTGCGGTCGCGGGTACAGCAAATTTGCAACTGCGGCACCTTTTAGAAGGATAAGCGAGATGCCGTGTTCACTCGCCAGACTGAACAGCCGCTTCAATTCGCTGTCCATCGAAAGTGATGCCGCCGCCACTGCCATTGCATTGGCCTGAATGACTTTTGCCGCGGCGTCAGGCACCAGGCCCTGACTATGGAGTTCAGTGATTCGCGGTGAGATCAGACCTGAAACACCGTTTTTCTGGGCCATCTGAACGAGAGTTTGCCAATCAGCATCTTCGGATAGGGCACGAAACCGTTCAGGTTCTGAAATTCCGTCTTGTCGCACCAGGAGAGCAAGTATCTGCGCTTCTGCGTGACTGTGGGATTTCATACGTGGACCACCCGGCACTCCCTGGGTTGATAGTGGCATCAGGTGATGCAGGTACTACCCGTTCAGATCAAACATCTGTCGAAACGAACTACGCGGGTCTACAGGTTCATACAGTGGTTCTTCATCAGAAATAAGCCAGCAATGTGACTTGAACTCAGATGATGCTATTGACACCCCGAATCGCATGTCCACATGTGCACCCGCTCGTCTCATCTGATAGTAGAGGAGACAGGTACGAGCCAGGCATTCTGAACGTATCGCAGGCCGACCCAGAAGTAGCACAGTATCAGTGACGCGGACGATGCGCCGATAAGTGTCACTGCCAGTTGTTCGGTCAGCGACCGGGACGGATCGCAACCATTGGAACAGGGGGCGTGAGAGGCCTAAGCGAAGGATCACGGTCAGGGCCGTTGCCATTATCAGGACACGCGAAAAGGCAACGGTTTCCCAAATGGAATCAACCGTTGCCAATGCGTCAATGCGCCGCCTCAGCGCTTTTTTAATGCGCTGTATCACCGGGGCAAAGCCACGGGAAAAATGCGGACGCCTCTCCAGTTAACCAGCCTAGGAGAACTGGCTGCCGCCACCCTTGGTGACGTCTGAAAGGTCGCCTTCCAGGGTCAGCGTGGGCTCTGAGTAGACAGGGGCGTCGGCCTGCTTGGTCTCTGCCTGTTTGTCGTTCATATGTAGTTCCTTCGACAATCCAATTGTCGCTAAGCCTGAAATTAGGCCTGCGTTCTACCAGACGCGCCTTAGTAAACCACTATTAATCAGCGGTGGTAAGAATTTGTTGTGAAAACTCGTGAGCTTTTTGTCTCATCTTGCGAAATGGTTGCCGTATTCAACGTACCAGAGGCTCTGTTCCCAATTCCGCCGTGATCGAATCGAACCATTCAACCACCTCATCATGCAACGGAATACCGTGCTCGGCGCGGTGGGCAGCTTCTTCATGTTCAAT
>JAURLM010000169.1 GCA_030831265.1 Chloroflexota bacterium | reverse complement strand
TCGAACGGGATATCCGAGTTCAGTCCGCCCTGCATAAGAACGGTTGTCACCCCATTATCTCGTGCTCGTCCAATCTTCTTCATGATCTCTTCGACGGTATAGGTGTAGGCAGACGGGTCTTTCGGATCCGTGCGATAGAACGCGCAGAACGAGCAGTAGGCGTCACAGATGTTGGTGTAGTTGAGGTTGGTGTCGATCACGAAGCTGGTGCGCTGCTGCGGGTTGTGGAAGTACCGCAGCTTCTGCGCAAGCGGAACCAGATCAAGTAGTTCCGCCTCACTCATGAGGAAGTTCCCTTCCTCAAGCGTGATGCGTTCGCCTTCAAAAACCTTTTCTCTAATCTGTTTCAGCATGTTTTGTCTCGTTCGTTCACCCGGTTTGCGATGTCAATGGCAGATGTTTCAACTCATTCCAACGGTCAATTTCGGGGAAGGTGGCCGCCATGCAGGCAATGCATCAAGGCGACGATGAAACTCTTGCATGCCGCGTCGTTCTGCATCACCGATGGTGTAGCTGAAGTTGCGTACGTATTCGGCGCACTCCGCTTCGCTCATCCATTCGGTCTTGCGCTCCGCTGCAATCTCGTTAACTTGCTGTCTGCCTTCACAGTAGGCGTCAACCAACGCCGTTTCGAAGGCTTTGAAAGATGCATCAGGTACATCAGCACGAAGCACCCATACAGCAAATACAAACGGTAGATTCGTGAGTTTTTGCCATTCCTCAGAGAGGTCATAGACATACTGTGCGCCACCGACTTTGCGCAGCCGGTTGGCTTCGTCACCGATTACAAGGCGTGCTGGTGCTTCCGATCCGGGAGCGACGAGTTCCGGTTTGATGTTCCAGTGGTCAGCGCAGAGCACTCGCAGCAGTTGCACAGATGTTGCGGTGTCTTCGGTGATGGCAATGCGCTGTCCATCAAGCTGGTCAGCTGGCACATCTGACAACAACAGTACGCTGAGCACCGTGCCGTGGATGGCGACGCCTAGCTCACCGACTTCCCGCACCGCGTCACCCAGTCTGAAAACTTCTGCGACTGGCAGCGGTCCTCCGTCCAGGTTTCCGCTTTCAACTGCAAGCGCCATCGCGCGCGGCCGTGCGGTCACGAGTTCGCAGGATTCAGGGTCGAGCGTGCGATAAAAGACCTCGGAGTTGAGGTATGGCATCAGCCCGATTTTCAGTTTTCGTTGCTCAGTCGTGATGTTCTTCCAGTTGTTCTCGTTGTGTATCCAACAGCACCCCAAAGGCGGGGGATTTAGTTACCCTCGTCGTAGACCTTCAGCTCGTTGTAGAGCGCGTCACGCTCTACAGGTAAACGACGGGCGTCCCTGATCGAGTTCACCATGCGGTCGCGGGCGCGGCCTGCCGGGGATTCTGCAAGCGCCGCATGGGCGATGCGTTCTTTACCGATCGTACCGTCGAGGTCGTTAGCCCCGAAATTCAGGCCAATAGATGCGGTCGCTTCGCCGAGCATCACCCAGTACGCCTTGATGTACTTGATGTTGTCCAGCATCAGGCGGGCCGCGGCGATCATCTTCAGGTCGTCCATCGGCGGCGTGTGCCGCGGGCGAAGTTTCGTGAAACCGATCTGGTATTCCAGCGGGATGAACGCAAGGAATCCGCCGGTTTCATCTTGAATATCACGCAGTCGCACAAGGTGGTCGATGCGCTCCTCGAACGTCTCAATGTGCCCGTACAAGAGCGTGCAATTCGAGTTGATGCCCATGCGATGCGCTGTCTTGTGGATCTCGGCCCAGCGGTCGGCGTTAGCCTTGCCTGGAAGCAGCGCCTTGTGGACGCGTGGCGAGAAAACTTCTGCTCCTCCGCCAGGCATCGACTCCAGCCCCGCCTCTTTGAAGATGGCGAGCGACTCCTCAGGCGGAATCTTCCAGCGACGATGAAAGTAGTCGATCTCGGACGCGGTGAACGCCTTCACCTGGACTTCCGGGTACTTTTCATGGATGGTTCGAACCATCTCCACGTAATACTCGAATGGCCACTGCGGGTGGTGTCCGCCGACGATGTGCACCTCGCGGATGTCATTGTCCATGTGGGAGAGAATCTCCTCCATAGACATCTCGTAAGCACCTTCGTCACCGGGCTTCTTGGCGAAGTCACAGAACTTACATGACAGGACGCAGAGGTTCGTAGGGTTGATGTGCCTGTTCAGTACGAAATAGACCTTGTCACCGGTGACACGCTTTTTGGCGAAGTCTGCAATGCGTCCGACGCCTGCGAAATCATCGGTTTGAAGGATCGTCACACCCTGTTCCGGTGTCAGCCTTCGTTCTTCCTGCACCGCGTCCCAAATTGGGAACAGTGCGCGATCAGAGATGTAAATGTCCCGGGCTAGCTCCAGTAGCGAGACCATTGGCTGTCCACCTTCCTGATTACATCCGGGTTCATGATGAGCGGCTTCGGGTAGTTTTCTTTCCAGGTGGCATCAATGCCCATGATGCCGTGGTAAACGGGCTCTACGCCCTTGAACTCTGCTGCGCTGAACGAAACGTCACGGGCGCAGTCAAAGCGAGTGAATATGCCCCACAACAACTCGACATCGTTGTCGATGTCTACGTCCTCAGAGACAGCGACGATGATACGAAGATCGGCCAGCAGCGGGTTGCGGACGAGCCGTTCGAGCAACGGTCGACCGTCACCGCGCATCTGGACAACTAACATGGTACGTCCGACCAGCCGGTGTTTAACTGCTCCGGTTGTGAGTTGCGCCAGGTTGACCGGTAGAGCGGTTGCGGAGATGCCATCACCACCGCGTGGGTTGCCTGTGGCATCAAGGATCATTTTGGAGCCGCGATCCTGTGCAGGTCCGGTGAAGTCCAGTGTGTCTGCCGACGTTCTGGCGATCAGATGGAAGTCTTCTTCTGGACGGAAGTTACGTCTAATGGCCTGTAACACTGCTGACGGGTCACGCGGGTTTACGTCCGGGCCAACCAAAATGATGCATTTTGAGAGTGATAGCTGGCCTTCTCCGAGTATTGAAAGTGCCGTTTTAATGGGCTCTTTCTTGTACCGGCTTTCGACCGAAACAACGAGCAGGTTGTGGAAACCTGCTTCGTAGTAAGCCCACATGCCCTTGATTTCACGGTGCATCAGGCGAATCAGCGGTGACAGTATCTGCTGCGTGGCATCGCCAATGTACCGGTCTTCTTGGGGAGGCTTGCCAACGACCGTTGCCGGGTAGATGGCATTCTTCCTGCGTGTGACCGTTCGTATTTCAAACACCGGGAAGTCGGCAGCCTCCGAGTAATGTCCGAAATGGTCACCAAATGGCCCTTCTCGTCGTCGACGACCCGGCCGCACGGTTCCTTCAAGTATGAATTCGGCGTTCGCAGGCACATTCAAGTTGACCGTCTTGCCGCGTGTCATAGCGGTGCGTTCACCTCGGACAATTCCTGCAAACGCCGCTTCGTCGATGCCTTCCGGCAGTGCCATCACGGCTGCAAGTGTCAATGCAGGATCACCACCAAGTGCAACTGCCATCTCAAGCGGCTCGTTGCGCTTTTCAGCGTTGAAATAGTGAAACCCTCCACCCTTCTGGATCTGCATGTGCATCCCTGTGGTGGACTGGTTGTAGACCTGCATACGGTACATGCCAAGATTGTGGTCACCGGATTCAGGGTCACGGCTGATAACAAGTGGAAGCGTGATGAACCGGCCACCGTCGTCCGGCCAACACTTCAAGATTGGCATCGCATTGAGGTCGGGTTGTTCAACTATCTGCTGGACAGGACCGCTCCCCTTCATCTTTGGCCGCATTTTGAGCAACCTGAAGCCGGTTTTGCGGTTCTTCCAGAGTGCGCCAAGGGTCGGCGGGTTAACGTCCTGCACAAACTGGACAAGCTCTTCGCCGATCTCTTCCGGGTCGCGTCCCAGAGCCATTTCGATGCGCTTGCGATTGGCTAGCAGGTTGATGGCCAGCGGATACTTCGAGCCTTTGACGTTCTCGAACAAAATTGCCGGTAGATCTTCACGCACTGCCCGCGTTGCGATCTCTGTGACCTCCAGTTCGGGATCAACTTCCACCTGGACGCGTTTCAACTGGCCCTCTTTTTCGAGATGCCGGATGAACGATTGCATGTCTGAGAACGCCATCTGTATTCCTGTCAGTCTTGCTCAGCGTAAAGCGTCGGTTCCGGACCGGTCCATTCCTTCGACATTGTTGTGTCAATGCCGAGGTGGGCGAGGATGCGGCCGGCGATCATATCAACGAGGTCCTGGACGGAGTTCGGTTGGTGATAGAAGCCGGGTGAGCCGGGGAGCACGATTGCACCTGCTTCGGTCACGGCTGTCATATTACGCAGGTGGATGAGGCTGAGCGGTGTTTCACGCGTGACGAGAATCAGCTTTCGGCGTTCCTTCAGGCAAACGTCAGCAGCTCGCTCCAGCAGTCCCGATGAGACACCGTGCGCTATTTTGGCCAGCGTGCCCCCAGAACAAGGTACTACCACCATGCCGTCTGCCGGGTAGGAGCCTGAGGCGATGCTGGCTGCAACGTTTTTGTGATGCAGCATCTCAAGCTGTTCTGCGTGCTGCGGTAGCTGTAGCCATGCAAGCAGGTCCGGCTTGTCTGTTTCGGTGTTTCCAGTAAGCAGGATCCGTTCCTCAACTTCGAGCACGCGGCGACCAGCATCACTGATGACGCATTTGACCTCGTGCCCACCGGACAACAGCCCCTGGAGCACTCGCTTTGTGTATGGCGCACCGGACGCACCGGCTATCCCGACTATGAACCGGCCCATGGCGTCACCTTATTCTGATGATCTATCTTGTACAACAAATAGCGTTCGGTATAGTTCAGGGTGATTATTTAGATATGTTTGCATCGTTGTTGTATCAAAGCACCACCGTGTCCAGCACAGCGAAGGTTCCGAAGACCACGGCTATGACGCCGTTCATGGTGAAGAAAGCCATGTTCAGCTTGCTCAGGTCATTTGCTGAGACAAGACTGTTCTCGTAAGCAAGTAGAACTGCCGCTGCTGCCGCTCCGATGTAATAGAGAAACCCGGTTCCATAGACGATACCTGCAGTTATTAGCAATATGGCCGCGGCGAGGTGAAAGGTGCGTGTTGTGTTGATGGCGAATGGGATGCCGAACCGCTGGGGTATGGAGTGCAATCCCTGTGCGATGTCCACGTCTCGATCAGCGGTCGCATAGAGAACGTCGAACCCGGCCACCCACAGCATGCCGGCGAGACCCATGATGATGGACCATGCGGGCAGTGTTCCAGTCATGGCAATTGCTACGGCCGGAGGGACGATCAGGTAAACGGCGCCCATTCCGAGATGCGCAAGCCAGGTGAAACGTTTCAGGTACGGGTAGCCAATCATGACTGCCAGCGGAATAGGTGCAAGAGGCCATGCCATCCGATCCAGCTGGAAGGTGGCGATCACAAAAATGGCTCCAAAGGCCATCATGTAAGCAGACAACTGAAATTTTGAGACTATGCCTGTTGCGGTTGGGCGCGATGCCGTACGTGGGTTGCGGGCGTCTATCTGTGCGTCGATTTGACGGTTGGCTGCCATTCCGAACGTTCGCATGCTGATCATCGCCACGATCACCCATACGAACCTGACCCAGTCAGGCCAACCGCCGGAGACCAGGAATGCTGATGAAACAGCGAACGGCAGTGCAAACACTGAATGCTCGAACTTGATCGTCTCAAGGAACAGGAGAAATCTTCTCCACGGTGTAGGCGATGTGGTTTGTGTTGTCATTACGCTGACCTCGCTCGGACTCCGTCAAGAAGCACGGAGACGATCTCGTCAGAGCGCTGGGCAGGACTTGCTCCGCCTTCATAGAGCCAGTGGATTACCAGTTCATTGACCGCACCAAGCCAGATACGTGCTGTCAGTACCGGGTCCAGGCTTACTGTTTCGCCATTCGTTACTGCGTCTTTGAGTTCGGCTTCTATGACACTGGCGAAACGATCGAAAATTTCCGCTCGCTTCCGTTCAAACTGGTTACCCATGCTGTAGCCCTGGACCATGAGAAGCCTGGCCAGTTGTCGTTTGCGTGACAGTGTGGTTAGCACGGCTCGGAGGGCCTTTTCGGCACGGTCCAGCGCGAGTGCTTCTTTACCAGCAGCTCGTTCAGCCTTTTTGACCAGGCGATCAGCAAGCCTGTCCAGGACTGCGAAAAACAATCCCTCTTTGCTGGGAAAATGGAAGTACAGACCCCCTTTTGAGAGGGATGTGCGACGACCGATTTCATCAACGATAGCGTCGTGATACCCGTTATCTGCGAAGACAGCTTCTGCTGCTTCGAGGATGCGCTCTCGTGTGTCGGTGGTCGTAGTAGTCAATGGCCGGGGTCTGATTTGGCTGGAATCCGACCGACCAGTCGGTCGGTATAGTCCGTACAGACTATCAAGTTGCGTTCTCCTGCTCAAGCACGCGGCCATGTGCGAGGCATGATGGTGTTGTGTTGTGGGAATGCTAGACTCAGAATCCCCGCATGGAGCGATGTTGGCCTTATGCCGACAACGCCAGTACACGGAGAGCAAAGTTGAACGTTGCAGTCCCAGAGACACTCCCGGATGGTATTGAGGTCATCCTGTCCGGAATTAACGTGCCAGAAGGCCCGGTATGGGGCCCGGATGGCGCTCTCTACTATGTAAGCGCCGGTGAAAGCAGCATCTACCGCATGCCTGAAGGCGGTTCGCCTGAACTGGTTGCAAATACTGGCGGAAGGCCTAACGGTCTTGCCTTTGCGGGAGACGGCACGTTGTTTGTTGCTGACGCAGGGCGCAAGGCGATTTTGCGTGTTGGGAACGCCGGTGTGATCGAGGTTTTTACGGATCAGCATGAATCGAAAGGGTATGGCGGGCCGAACGACCTCTGCTTCATGCCAAACGGAGACATGCTATTCACCGACCCGGCACGGTTACCACTACCGGACCCATGTATCAGCCCGGTATTCAAAGCAAAACCTGATGGCACAGTCAGCATCTTCGTGGGTGATCTTGCGTATCCGAACGGAGTTGACCTCACGGCTGACGGTAAAGCTGTGCTCATTGCGGAGATGCGTGCCCATCGGCTGGTTTCCTTCAACCTCACCGGAAACGGCGAGGCGGCGGAAGAAAGGCTGGTCAGGCGATTCCATGAACCAGCTTCTCCAGACGGTATGGCAGTCGATTCCGAGAATCGTGTCTTCCAGGCGTTACCCGGCATCAACGCTCTTGCCCTCATTGGGCCGTCAGGAGAACTCGCTGAGCTGTTCTACAGCCCGAAGTGGAAGCCTTCCAATGTCTCATTTGGTGGGAGTGACCTGAAAACTGTGTTTGTCACGTCCGAATCAGATGGGTCTATTTATTCGTTCAGGCACACAGTTGCCGGCGTTGACCTGATCACCCCGCTAGTTTCGAACTAGCAGAGCGTCACCAGAATCACCTGCGGCCAAATTCTCGTTCCAGCATTCCAGACGCCAGGTGAATCATCGTTGGTCTGCCGTGAGGACATGTGCGCGGCTGTTCCGCTTCTTCCAGTTGTCGCACAAGTGCTTTCGCCTCATCTGTCGTAACCGTTCGCCCTGCCCTGATTGCCGAATGACACGCGATTGTCGCCAGCATCTGTTCGGCCCACCAACCCGTCTGCCGACCATCGGCAATTCCATCCAGCAATCCGATCAACGCCTCACGCCCTGATTTGCCGCGGACAGCAAGCATCGAAGGTACTGCGCGGAGCAGGACCGAGCGATCCCCGAATGGCTCCACGATGAAACCGGCTGCTGCAAGGTCATCGCCGTGTGCCGCCAGTTCCTGGAAATGCGGCGGTGAAAGTTCAACCGTTTCCGGTTCCAGCAAAGGTTGGGTTTCCGCACTGCGGTCAGCGAACTGCTTCGTCACGCGTTCGTACAGCACGCGTTCGTGTGCAGCGTGCTGGTCAATCAAGTAAATGCCATCCGGGCCTTCAGCGAGGATGTACGTATCCTGGGATTGACCGATCACACGCAAAACAGGAAGTACGCTGGCATGTGTCGATGGCGAACTAGCTGGCCGCAAGGGAACACCGGGAATGGCCGGAGCAGATGAATGCCCATTGCCGTCACTGTTGTTCGACGGCCATGTGGCCTGTTCAAAAAAGTCTCTTTCATCGTCCGTGCGAGCGTTTCCAGCCTGACCTGTATGGGGATTGTTGCCCTGCACTGCGACGCGATGCACCGGTGCCATCTCTGACAGTGCGGCTCGAACCGTCTGCTGTACCGTCGCGAACACCAGCTGTTCGCGCAGGAACCTGACTTCTGCTTTTGCTGGATGCACGTTCACATCAACGTCTTCAAATGGGGTGTTGATGTAGATGGCCGCAATCGGGAAGCGCCGTTCTGGCAGGTAGCCGTGGTAAGCCTGTTCAACGGCGAATGAAATCCTGCGGCTCTGCACCAGCCGACCGTTTGCAGCGATGGTGATATACCGGCGGTTCCCTCGGTTCACGGAAGGTGATGAGACCAGGCCGCTTGCAGAAAATGGTGAGTCATCATCCGGTGTAAGAGAGATCATAGCGGCAGCTACGTCTGCTCCGTAGAGTGCTGCGATTACGTCACGCGGATCGCCACTTCCTGGCGTAGAAAGTCGCTGTTTATCATCAGAAGTTAGATTGAAAGCAACTCCCGGTCTCGCCAGCGCTATACCGGCAATCACTTCGTGCACGCGTGTCGACTCGGCTGTCGCGCTCGACATGAACTTGAGCCTCGCCGGGACGTTACGGAACAGGTTTTTGACAGACATAGCGGTGCCGACAGGCACACCAGCAGGTGTTGTTGGTTTCGATTCTCCGAAATTGATCTCGAATCGCGCACCACTGTCAGATTGCTGCTGTCTGCTGATGGATTCCACTTCGGCAACTGATGCGATGGAGGGCAATGCTTCGCCGCGGAATCCCATTGTCTGGATTCCAGAGAGGTCAGAGTCTTCATCTATCTTGCTGGTGGCAAAGCGTTCAAACGCCAGGGAGATCTCTTCGGGAGGGATACCGGTGCCGTTGTCCACGACGCGTATCAACCGGAGGCCACCGCCTTCGATGGTCACGTTTATACGCGTCGCACCGGCGTCCAGCGAGTTTTCAACCAGTTCTTTGACCACGGAAGCCGGTCGCTCGATGACCTCGCCAGCGGCAATGCGCGATGCGAGGGAGTCGCTAAGTATATGTATCTTGGAAACCATTGCTTGCTGTGTCGCTATGTGCCGTTTCGTATCGTGTAGCAGGGTTTGTGGGCAGGTTTTGT
>JAURLM010000168.1 GCA_030831265.1 Chloroflexota bacterium | reverse complement strand
TGCCATGCCAGCGCCGCCATCGTTCGTCGCGCTGCCGCCAATGCCAATGATGAAATGAGTAAACCCGGCGTCAAGCGCGGTCTTCATAACCTGCCCAACACCGTATGTGGTGGCATTAAGCGGGTCACGTTCATCCGGAGACAGAAGCGCGAGCCCGGAAGACCTCGCCATCTCGATGACCGCTGTCTTGCCGTCTCCAAGCGCACCCCACTCAACCTCAATATCGCGCCCAAGCGGATCGATAGCACGGGTTTTCCGTACTTCGCCACCGGAAGCATCAACCAGTGACTGCAATGTGCCATCACCGCCGTCTGCAACCGGAACCAGTACCGTTTCGGCATCCGGCCAAACCGCTTTCGCCCCGTTCGCCATTGCACGGGCGATTTCGATACCGGTAAGACTCTCTTTGAACCCCTGTGGGGCAAACACAATTTTCTTCATAGTGGCCGAGTATAAAGGTGACCCGTGTCTACGTGTACCGGCACAGACGCGTAAACGCCAAATTCCTGATACCCATAAGGCACATGGCGAGTACGATGACCTGCATCAGGCAACACAGGGCAACGCTACTGTAAACTCACACACATCAGCGGCACACGTCCGGCTCACCAGCAGATAGTTTCCCGAGAACGCATGACATCCAAAGAAGCGGCAACACAGCACGCATTCGCTGCCATTGATAGCCGGGCCAATGAACTTATCGCTCTTTCGCAGTCAGTTCTCAACGACGCCGAACCCGGTTATCGCGAACACCGCACAGCGGCAAAGATAGACAAGTGGATGCTGCGGGCCGGACTTTCTCCTCGAACCGAAGTAGCTATAACGGGGATTGTCGTAAAGATCGACACCGGCCGCCCCGGCCCTGCCATTGCCGTAATCGGCGAATTGGATTCACTAATCGTTCCCGGCCACGCCAACGCCAACCCGGAAACAGGGGCAGCCCACGCGTGCGGCCACCATGCGCAGCTTGGCAGCATGCTGGGCGTTCTGACAGCTATCCTCGATGACTCGGTAAGGTCAGCATTATCAGGTTCCGTGACATTCATGGCCGTTCCTGCCGAGGAATACATCGAGCTGGATTTCCGAGAAAGCCTTCGTGCCAATGGCAAGATCGAATTTTTTGGCGGCAAGCAGGAGTTCATTCGCCTGGGTGAGTTCGATGAGATCGATATGGCGATGCTCACGCACACCACCGCCGAAGGCCAACCCGGAGTAATAATCTCGGGCGCCCACAACGGTATGGTTGGCAAGACCGCAGAATTTCGTGGCGTTGCTGCCCATGCCGGAGCAGCACCACACCTCGGCGTCAACGCACTGAATGCCGCCAACATCGCGTTGAGCGCGGTTCACGCACAACGGGAAACGTTCCGTGACGCTGATTACGTCCGAGTCCATCCAATCATCACGCACGGTGGGGACTCAGTGAGTTCCGTTCCATCACGAGTGTCGATGGACACCTATATTCGTGCGGCAAACATCGACGCAATCATCGACGGTTCGCGCAAGGTAGACAGGGCATTACGCGCAGGTGCCATGGCGGTCGGTGGCGAAGTGGCGATCACCACAACACCGGGATACATGCCATCGCGCTACGATCCGGTACTCGCAGATGTATACCGCCGCAATGCTGAGCCCATCTTCGGCAAAGATAACGTCCGCACCTCTGGCCAACGAGCTAGTTCAAGCGATGCGGGCGACGTAAGTCTCCTGATGCCCACGATTCACCCGTGGGTTGACTGCGCCACAGGAAACGGCCACGGTATCGACTACCTCGTCCAGGATTACGATATGGCGGTGGTGAAAGCTGCCAAAGCGATGGCTGCTACCGTAATTGATCTGCTGGCAAACGATGCTGAATCCGCTCAGCGGGTGCTCCGCAACTTCCGACCTGAGATGACCAAGGAACGATACCTGGCGCAGTTGCGTGAACTGCGGTCAGAGAAGACATATACCGAGTAAAGCATTGGCATCAGGGGCGATCATAACCGCGGCAGACGCTCGCAGCATTGCGTTCTCGACTATCGACAGTGCAACGCGCGAAATCGTTGCGCTCGCCAAGCGGATTTACACAGAGCCGGAAGTCGGTTTCCGAGAGCGCAAGACTTCGGCACGAATCGCATCCGAGTTGCGTGCTCTTGGGCTAAACGTCGAAGAAGGCATCGCGCATACCGGCCTCAAGGCGGTCTACAACTTCGACAGACCGGGTCCGCGCATCGCGGTCATTTGTGAACTGGACTCCCTTCGAGTCAACTCGCATCCAGGGGCGAACCCCGAAACGGGAGCGGCCCACGCCTGCGGTCATCACACCCAGGCAGGGATGATGCTGGGCGTTGCACGGGCGCTCACCATGCCCGAAATGCGCAGCGTGCTCAGTGGGTCGGTCGCGTTTATCGCCACACCAGCCGAGGAATTCATTGACGTGTCGGAGCGTCTTGCCATGCGAAAGGCAGGGTTGCTCCAGTTCCTTTCGGGCAAGCAGGAGATGCTACGACTCGGCACGTTCGATGATGTCCAGATGGCGATGATGATGCACACGGCATCGGGAGACGGAACGCCACGCATTACGGTCGGGGGATCGTCCAACGCACACATCGTCCACCATGCGCGCTTCATCGGCAGGTCATCGCATGCCGGTGGAGCACCGGAGAAAGGCATCAACGCGTTGCAGGCGGCAATGCTCGCCCTGAACGCCATGAACGCGCAGCGTGAGACGCTGCAAGAACGGCACGTAGCACGCATCCACGGCATCATCACCAAAGGCGGCTCCGTGGTAAACGCAGTACCGGACGAGGTGATTTACGAAGGCCGCGTCCGTGCAATGGAACCAGCAGCTCTGGCAGATGTCCACGAAAAGGTCCTGCGCTGCTACAGGGCGGGGGCACTCGGTGTTGGTGCTCACGTGGAGATAACAAGTATCCCCGGATATCTCTCACTGATAAACAACCCGGACATACAGTCAACGTTCACTCGAAACGCCGAAGCGGTCGTTGGCCGCGACTGCATCCGCACTTCCGGTGATGACGAAAGTCGCGGCGGTTCGACTGACATGGGTGACCTGAGCACGGTAATGCCTGCCATCCACCCATACACGTCGGCTGCCACTGGCACAGGTCACGGTCCCGAC
>JAURLM010000167.1 GCA_030831265.1 Chloroflexota bacterium | reverse complement strand
AGCCACGCTACTCGGCTCTCGCGGACAGAACGCCAGGCCAACTTCAGCCCGCGAGCAGCAGGGACTCATCCACATCTACCGCCTTGCCACAACGCGACAGCAGCCTGACCGTCAGTTGCCGCTGCTATGAGTCCTTTGTGGTGGAATCTCGCAGGTAACGTCATTAGAAAAGCGTTAGCATATCCAGATGCAAAACGAGCAGCCGGAACAGTCACTGCGAGATGCCGAAGCGAAAACCGCTCCTGCAACCGGTGAACTGTCTTCGGAAAACAGTACAGGGCACGTAGCTGAACAGGCACAACCTTCACCTGCACCGGTAGTTCCGGCAAGAATCTCACCCGAACCACCGCAAACAAGCGGCACCGGTCCAAACGCACCGGTTGGTAACGGCAACGTTTCTGGTAATCCATTCCAACGACCTGCCGCGAAAGAAACCACAAGCAGCCCGGTTGGCACGGAGCGTGCCTACTACGGCACTCCGCACCAATCATCACCTACACAACCGGCACGACCGGCACCGCGCCCGGACTGGAACCAAGACCCGGGCCTGCAAGAAAACAACCCGACCGCATCCGCAGGACAAAGCACGCCAGATCGAGATGAGCCAGCAGGCCTTCTAGACATGACGGATGGCGAAGTCCTGGTACAGGACGTAGATTCAGGTGCCGAGGGCCGGTTTATCCTGACCAATTACCGGATTATCTACCAGGGTCATTCTGCAGAGGCGGCACTATTCGCCTCCGCCGCGGTTAAAGACGTTAAGTCAATTGAATTCGGCCGCAAGGAACGGGATACCCGGAGCGCGTGGTGGGGAGTCCTCGGGATACTGGCCGCCATCGCAGTCTGGCAGGTCACAACGAACCAGACTGTCGGAGCCGCAGCGGGGCTGATAGTCGGTGGAATCTCTGCGCTGTTACTTGCAGACTACTGGTTCCGACCACACGGGCTTATCCTACGGTTTGGAACGGCAGGCGGCCGTGTGGAAGGACCCGTCTCCGGTCGAAGGATGCGCGAGGCGGAGCAACTTGCTGCACGCGTGCAGGTTCTCGCCCGGTCGAAATCGGCAGACACATCTGGTGGGACAAAACCTGCCGGCGATAATCCCGGTATCTAGTAACCAGGTTTGGCTGAGCCGATTCGCAGCCCCGGCTCAACGTCCAATCCCCAACCGTCTCGACGCCCACCAGCGAAACGCCGCATACCTGACATGGCAATCATTGCCCCGTTATCTGTGCACAGCGAAATTGGCGGGATTACAACAGGCAGTGGTGACTGGGAGCGAAAAGCCTCTCGCAACGGACGATTCGCTGCCACGCCACCAGCAACGACTATCGCTCCGCACCCGTACTGGTCAGCGGCCGCAAGTGTTTTCGTTACAAGGACGTCCACAACCGAGTCCTGGAATGCACGTGCCAGGGATGCCACTTTTTCGGCAGGGATGCCGCCGTCCGGAGGCGGGTAGATGCCCTCGCTCCGAGCGCGGTTCAGCACAGCGGTCTTTATTCCACTGAAACTGAAGTCATTGGTACCTCGCATCCAGGCTCGCGAAAGCGGCTCCACATCTGAGGAATCGACGGTGTCTGCAATCCTCTGTATCTCCGGCCCACCCGGATACCTAAGACCCAAAACCCGGGCAGCCTTGTCAAAGGCTTCCCCCGCAGCGTCATCACGAGTCTCGCCAACCAGTTCAAAATCGTTATCGCCTCGCATCAGCACCAGTTCCGTGTGACCACCTGATACAAGCAGGCACATCACCCCTCGACCGGAACGCAGAACCTCGTCCAGCATGTCACTATCGTCAGAACTGGCACCAGCAATCCTTGCCCACGCTGCATAGATATGACCATCAAGATGGTTGACACCCACAAGCGGGATGCCTGTACTCGCAGAAATACCTTTGGCCATGTTGACGCCAACAATCAACGACCCGGCCAGTCCCGGCCCGTATGTGACAGCGATAGCACTGATGCCGTCCCAGTCCGTATCGGCCTTTTCGAGCGCAGACTGGACTACGGTTCGTATGTCCAGGACATGCTGACGAGAGGCGACTTCCGGGACAATTCCACCGTACCTTGCATGAACGTCTACCTGAGTGGCAACCACGTTGGCGAGGACGTTTCCGTCAGCGTCAACAATCCCAGCGGAAGTCTCATCACATGAAGTTTCGATACCAAGGGCTAACACTATTGGGGTTCTCTCCTGTGCGCCGTCACGCGAACGGCGTTAACATGCGGAACTGTATTGGTGGTGGTGACCCGGAAACGCGCGAAAAAAACAAAAAGATGCGGAGGAAAAGTTGGAGTCTTCGTCCTGGCCTGAGTGTATAGCCTGCAATAGCGGCGTGCTCGTACCTCTATCGGATTTTGGCGGTCAGGGAGCAGCTGTGCATTACAAGGCATGGGTCTGTACCAATCCTGATTGCGACTTCAACCTGAAGATCCGCAATGGTGAAGTGCACCGCAATGAACCAATCGTAGACGTTGAAGGTCGCCAGCGAATCCGCTAGACAACATTACCGAACGTTTATTTCTTTAGTGTGCACGGACATAGAACCGATCACCATGACCTCACATGCTTCAAAGCATGCGCTCCCCGGCAGCAGGTCACGCTTAGTTCGCTACATGGCTTTTACGGCTATTGCCGTAGGAGCCATGGCGATCGTATTCGCTGCCACGTACACCTACTGGAATTTGCAGTCGGGCTCTGATGCTGACCGATTCAACGTCGCGATCTCTACAGATGCCCTTGACGAATTGACTGGTGTCACGAAACCTTCACCTGCTGATTCGTCAGGGAGCAGTCTGGTTTCTGAGTTCGTATCCCTCTATCCCGGTGGCAGCCTCAACCCACGTTACTGGAGTAATCCAGAATGGGCAGGCACCATCCCCTTTGGCGCGCCCGGTATTCCCGCAGGATTTACACCGGTATCGTCCCGTGATCCTGTAGCCGCAGCTGCAGCAGGAGCCTCTCCTATTCGCATTCGTATACCGGCCATAAAGCTCGATTCAGATGTGGCAGCACTGGAACTGCTTGATGTTGGTGACCAGAGCGGCTACCAAACACCTGACAACACCGTGGGACACATCCCGGAGACTGTGAACCCAGGTGAACTCAGCAACGGATGGTATTTTGGTCACCTGGAAAGCTTTGGCACCGGCGAAGGTAGCGTATTCGGCTACCTCCCGCAGATATCCGATCTACTCCGGCACGACCCGGTTGACATCTTTATCGAAACAGATGACGGCGAGTATATGTACCGCGTCACTTCAACCAGCCAGGTCCCGCAGGACGAACTAAAACTCTCATCATCAACTTATGCCGAAGTGACACTCGTGACCTGCTGGCCACCAAAAGTTTATGACCAACGATTACTGGTTAACGCCGAGCTTATCGCCGTCCGGCGCGGATAACTTCACCTTCCACCCACGAGGCGTCCTTCACTAATCACCCTTCACGGCGTAGAATTTCGTGAACTACTTTCCTTTGTGAGAATTTTCGCAAACTAGCGACGCCAGCAGTACATGCACGCAATCCGGTACTGCGACGAGAGTACGGTGGTAACAGTTTCTTATGTCACAGGCCCCTGAAATGACGGCGAATTCCGACAAACGGCGAATGGGACAACGCATACCATCCAGGGACCGACTGCTACTGGCCCTGCTCATCGCCTCGGTCATACTCGCGTTCGCCCAGCCGACGCTTGGAGGGGTGGTGAGGGTCACCGGATCCGGTGACGGTTGCCCGGACTGGCCACAGTGCTTTGGAAACTGGGTTCCACCGTGGTCAAACTGGCACGCAATTGTTGAGTGGAGCCACCGCACGGTCGGGACGATATTCGGCGCTGTGATACTGGCCTCCACAATCCTCATCTGGATTCGATATTCATCCCGGCGTGACCTTGCCTACACCTACACAGCAGCACTGCTACTGGTCATCGCGGTAGGCGGAGTTGGCGGCAGAGTCGTCCTGACTGAGCTCGACCCTGCATGGAGGACGCTCCATCTTGGTGGAGCGGAAATCGTAGCCCTGCTAACAGTATTTGGACTTGTCGCCTCCACGTACAGACCTGCCTACCCGGGACGGTTCACGGTTGCCCCGGAATACAGAACCGGGCTGAAACTGGGAATCGCAGCTGCCGCGCTTTCCCTGATAACCCTGTTGTCCGGGGCGTACGCAGTCTGGCGTGGAGCAGGGGCGGTCTGCCCGCAGTGGCCGTTCTGCGGCGGCCCATTCATACCGGCCAATGAGCTGGTATGGATTCATGTAATTCACCGGATCATCGCACTCCTGGGGGCGGTGCTCATTGCCTATGCAGCACATAAGATCTACCGACTTCCAGACGCTTCGAGGGCCCTCAAGTTCGCCAGTGCGGCAGCACCTGCCCTTTTGGCAGCCCAGATACTGGTAGGTGCGGCAAACCCGTGGTCTCACTTCGCTGAATGGGCGCGAGCCGGGCATCTCAGCCTTGCGACCCTCCTGTGGGTTGACCTTTCCTTCGTCGTATCCCTCATACTGTTGCCTGTCCACAGCAGCGTCGATGAATCGACAACGACGCCGTACGGGCGCAGCGAGGCAGGATAGACGGTGGTAACTGTAGGAGATGCAAGCCGCACAGGCATAGTGGCGATTGTAGGAGACTACATCGCCCTGACGAAGCCGCGGGTGATGTCGCTT
>JAURLM010000166.1 GCA_030831265.1 Chloroflexota bacterium | reverse complement strand
GGCATTTCCGGGCCTGCTGGGTCTGCTGCAGGGATGCGACCAAGGCTGACGGCCATAGCCGTGCCACCGTGATACGAGTAGCGCCGGGAGATTACTTTGAAGGCCCCGGCTTTGCCGTTGATCTGCTGGTGCTTCTTCGCCATCTTCACGGCTGTCTCAACGGCTTCTGAGCCACCTGAAACAAAGAACGAGCGTGCACCGTGATCCGGGTATAACTCTGCGACTTTTCCAGCCAGTTCAATCTGAGAAATCGTCGCTGATCCAGCAGGTGGCGTCTCAATGGCCATCAACTGCTGGTACATGGCGTCTGCAATTTCTTTGCGACCGTAGCCCGCAGCCTTGTACCAGAGCCCACCCATCGCATCCAGGAGTCGGTTGCCATGGATGTCTTCAACCCATACACCGTCTCCCTTGACGAAGATTTTCAGTGATCCGCGCCAATCGTTCGTCTGCGATGCGTGCATGAAGTAATGCTCGCCCGCAATCTGCTGGAGTTCTTCTATCTGCTCGCCTGAATAAGTCTTTGGCGTGGAGGTCATCTGGTTTCTCCCGGGTCAACGCCGGACGATTCTGGGTGGAAGTTGTGATCGAAATCTGCCACAGGTTCGGCTTACGTGGAACTTGCAATGTACGCAATCAGGTCATTCTAGTCGTGGTTGGCTCAGGGGGTCTAGAGACCAAAGGTCAAAACGAAGGACACGCTTCGTTCGAGTGGTTCAAACCTGAGCAGCAGTACCGGGAACCGGCTTACCCAGCAATCCCGGTTGCAACTGCCGCTACGGCGTTGGTGCAGGAGTTAGTTCCGCTTCAGCCGTTGCAGTTGCAAAAATGCTTTCCGCCTCTGCAGTGGCCACCGCCTGCTCTGCTGCGACCGTCGCCTGTGCTTCTGCCAGTGTTATGCGACTCAGCAACTCGGCACGGAAGATTAGCGTTGCATTCGGTGGGATACGTGGAGGACGCCCTGTGGCTCCGTAGGCGAGATCAGGAGCGATCTCAATTACACGAACTCCACCTTCTTTCATGGTGCTGAATGCCAGTTGCCATCCTTCAATCACCTGCAACAACGGGAATGTCACAGGCGTTTCGTTAATGTATGACGTGTCGAACATGCAGCCATCCGCAAGCCAACCGGTGTATTCGACCGAAACGGCGTCCACAAGTTCCGGGGTGTCACCTGTACCTTCAACAATGTCGTAGTAACGCAAGCCGACTGTGGCCGAATCCTGGAACCGGCTGGTATCGATATCCGCAAACTGCGGAGCGCCTTCTGGCTGAAGCTTGTCCACGCATGATGTCTTCGAGACCGTTGGAACGATCAATGGCAAATCACGATCGTCAGCTGATGGATTAGATCCACCGCCGCGGCAGCCCAGGATCACTACTGCC
Organism: Chloroflexota bacterium; assembly: GCA_030831265.1. Taxonomy (GTDB): domain Bacteria; phylum Chloroflexota; class Dehalococcoidia; order Lucifugimonadales; family Lucifugimonadaceae; genus JAJCYX01. The sequence continues at coordinate 3,888 of JAURLM010000166.1, read as the reverse complement.
AGGGCAAAAGCGATTAACAGCAGCGAGCGCCGGTGAATCGGGGCGCGTTTAGACACATTCAAAGCAATTCGCATGTTTAACAAATATCCCGATACCGATTGAGTTTGATTTTAGAGGCCAGCGTTACGCTTGAATTGAGCAGATCCGGCAGCCAACCAGGGAGCAGTGTTTGTCATGAACAACTTCACGCCCATGTCAGCAAACCGGCCTACATTTTCGTTGGTCGCAAGAGTTCCTGCCGTTCGGCCGGACTTCACGATCTTTTCGATTGACCCGTTGATTTTTGCCTGTACATCCGGGTGACCAATGTTTCCAATGTGTCCCATGGATGCCGCAAAGTCTGACGGAGCTACGAAAAACGCATCAATGTGGTCAACCGTGAGTATTTCATCAAGGTTGTTGTACGCAGCTATGTCCTCTATTAGTACGATGAGAGCGGTCTCATCGTTTGCAACCTGCAAATAGTTGTCCACTCCGTAGCCCTGGCGGCTGGTGAACAGGCCACGCTTGCCGATGGGAGCGAACTTGCCGCCTTCGACAACATTGACCGCTTCAGCTTTCGTGTTCACATGCGGCACTACGATGGCCTGTGCGCCGCGGTCGAGTGTTCGGTAGATCATTCCCTGTTCGTTCAGGTTGATCCTGGCAACAGACGTCATTCCCCAGACATCGCAGGCGCGGGTCAGGTTACCCAGGTCAGCAGGGTCAGACGCACCATGCTCACCTTCCAGCCACGCTCCGTCAAAACCGAGCGGGCCAACCGCGTCGATGTCGTCTGCGTGGGTCATGCCGGCGATGATGATTGCCGTTTCGCCGTTGGCGAGTTTTCGCTTAATACGGTTCGGGCGGATTTCCATGATGAGCAGCCTGTCCTGAACTGGTTTCTTGATTCGCGGGTAGTGCGCGTGTGCGAACCGCGTTGCAGATGGGGATTCTAGCCTTAAATTCCCTACCGCGCCTCAGTTGTTGCTGACAGGTTGCTATGCGGAAGCTAGATCGTCGTCGTTTTCTGCCGAATCATCCAATGCAGAGTTCAACTGGTTGGCAACATCCATCGAGATGGACAGGTCGAACTCTTCTTCATCGTCGCCATCCGATTCAGCATCTTCTTCGCCGTCATCGAGGCCGAGATGCTCGGTATCAAGCGGCGTGTAGTTCTGATTCGCCAGCAACGCACTTATATCGGTCACAGGGGCACCGTCTGCTTCTTCCACAACCTCATCACTCTCATCGAAGTCAGCGAATGCCGATGCGAGAGGGTCTTCAGCATCTTCGAGTTCAGCAGCAGCAGGCGTTTTTGAGGACTTGTTGAACTCCGAAACGTCCGTGGCCAGCGTATCCACCTTGCCGAGCATCGCATCCAGCTGATTGGCGACGTCCAGCAGAGCAGCGAGGTCGACATCGTCAATGGCCGTCTTTTTCGATTTCGGTGATTTGGGAGATGGCGTTTTCTGACTGGCCAGGATGTCCACAACATTGGACACTTCTGCGGCTCGTTCGTCTGACCTGCCCCCCGCGAACGAAACCACTGGAAAAGTCCAGACTGGACGTTCTGAAAGGGGGGGGGCAGGTCAGACGTCCTGTGCGAAGAAGAAATGCGAGGACACCGCTGTACAGCACAACTACAACGGCGCCAATGATGATGGCTGTGGCTCCTGCATATCCGTCAAGCGAGCGCACGCCGACCGCGAGCGTGATCAGAGTCACGCCAATTTGACCAACAAGCCATGCCCATTCGACCGTCGGCAGCGTGCCGGCGGTTAGAAACAAATAGGCTTCTTGAAGGCTTCTTAGCGACCCCGCCACCATCAATCTCAGCCCACCCCAAGAATGAACCACACAACATATGTAGGTACGCGCTCCGCGAGCGCGCTACACAGGCATGTGCAAAGTGCATATCTCCATGCCTGATAAGGCAAGCATCGCCGAAAACGCGGAATCAGGCATTGGGGTACACACGTCTTGACAACTGTAATGACTGTGTGATTTCACGTTCAGACCGAACCGAATTGCACCTGGATTTCACACTGCAGATCAGGGAACCGCTTCACCAGCGAGCACACCGGTGACCCGTTCATGGTCAACAGCGACATTTCCATTGACGACAACAAACGGGATGCCTTCAGGAAACACAGCAGGGTCTTCAAAGCTGGCGCGGTCATTCACGTGATCAGCGTCGAAAATGGCGATATCAGCAAAGTTGCCGGTTTTGTGCACACCTCGACCGGTCATGCCAAATCGCTCTGCCGGATTCTGGGTGACGCGCTGGATGACTTGCTCCAGAGGGTAACCATAGCGGCGGCGTAATCTGCCAATGACACGCGGGAAGCAGCCATAAGCTCGTGGATGCGGGAGTTGACCCACAGGAATCGAATCAGAACCAACCATGTAATCAGGGCGTGCCAGCAACTTCATCACATCTTCTTCGATCTGCCGCCATACACGAGTGCTCTGCGGCGGAGCTCCACGGAATCCGCTGGCAAGGTTCGACGCGACCATCACGTCGCACACAGCGTCTTCGAGCGAAACACCGGTCTTCTCTCCAATGTCATCGAACAGCATTCCCGGCAATGACTGGTCGCCTTCCGGTCCAATCCAGCTCCATACATTCCCGGCTGGCCGACCATACATAACCTCTTTCATCTCGGCGGTGATGCGCATTCTCAATTCCGGGTCGGACAGCCGTTCAAGCAGTTTTCCCGGGCCGCCGTCATGCACCCAGCTCGGGAAGAACGCCTGCGGAAAGCTAGAGCCGACCGGGTACGGGTACGTCTCCAGCGAGATGTCCACGCCTTCGGATTTCGCCTCATCAACCGGGGCGAGTATCGACTCCAGGTCGCCCTCGGAACCCGGCTGCGTGCGGTAGTGCTCAAGGTGAATCTTGACACCTGACCGCCGACCTATCTCGATGGCTTCTTCGACTCCACCGCCTGTGGGAGCGCGGTCTACATTGTGGTTCCGAAGGTGAATTGAGAGGGGCCGACCGAATTCTGCGACGACCTTGCAGAGTTCAACCAGCTCGTCGGTGGTCGAATATGACTGCGGATAATAGGAGAGTCCCGTTGCCAGTCCGCACGCGCCCTGTTCCAGAGACTCATGCAGGATGTTTTTCGCCTTGTCCAGCATTTGGCCAGTCAATGGGACGTCGTTGAATCCGGCGGCTTCCAGCCTGATGGGGCCGTGACCGGCAAACATGGCGACGTTGCATGAAGTCTTGTTGTGATAGTTGGCGCGGGCAGCCTTGATGCTGGACATGTCCAGGTCTTCAGGGGGCAAGCCCAGGATGCCCGAGAGATACCAGCGGTACATGCGGTAGTTCTCTGCTGAAAGAGGGGCAAGCGTCAGGCCGTCCGGGGCAATGATCTCAGTCGTAACACCTTGCCGAATACCGTTGGCATGTTGCCCATCGACCAGCAGCGCTCCGTCTGAATGGGCATGAACGTCAATGAAGCCGGGAGTAACCGTTAGTCCTGTGGCATCGATGACACGCGTCGCAGTGGCTGCATGCAGATCACCAATCTTTTCGACACGCTTGCCCTTGATACCGACGTCCGCCCGTTTGCCGGGGGCACCGGTTCCATCGACTACTGTGCCGCCGCTGATGAGAAGGTCAAAGTGCATCGGAGTTGTCCTGTTTGACGTGGGATGTGCTCAGTACGGGCGGAGATTACACGCGCAAGGCAGTCAAAGCCATTGCGGTCAGCTGATTGACAATTGCGCTCATTTCGGCAATTCTGCGCCGACTTCAGCAATCTACAAGGAGACTGACCATAGATTGGGGCACGGCATTCAAGATTTCGGGCAAAATGGCGCTGGCATTCATCGGCATGGCGATAGTCGGATTCATCATGGTTGGCATCGGTATTGCGTTATCCGCAAGCTGGGGTG
>JAURLM010000165.1 GCA_030831265.1 Chloroflexota bacterium | reverse complement strand
GCGCATCGCGGCTTTTCATCTGACGCGCCAGAAAATACTTTCGACGCGTTCGATCTTGCCCTGGAGCACGGCTTCAACAACATGGAAACCGACGTCCAACTGACCTCGGACGGTGTTCCAGTCATCATCCATGATGACCTGCTGGACCGCACGACGACCGGCAAAGGCCCAGTGGCGGCGGCAAGCCTTGAATACGTGAAGTCACAGGACGCTGGCAGCTGGTTTGACGCGCCTACGGACGGCGTTGGTCGCCACGGATCCGGTTCATATTCCGGAGCGTCTGTCCCGACCCTCGCAGAACTGCTGGAACGGTATGCAGGCCGGATAAACCTGCACCTGGAGCTGAAGTCACGTGAGCAGGAGCTTTCGGAAAAGGTTGCGAAACTGCTGGATGAGTACGGCTGGACGAAGCCGCAGTCAGCAGAATCCGCAGGTGTATCCATAAGCTCGTTTGATGCGGCCCAACTCTGGCGGTCGAAGAAAACCATGCCGCACCTTGACCACGGTTTCCTGCTCAGGAGCATCACGACGGTCGATTGCGAGTTGGTCAACAACATCCACGGCTCAGGCATCTATCCGATGGCCGGTATCGTGACCGCGGATGGTGTGAAACTGGCGCAAAAACACGGTCTGCTTGTTCGTACATGGGGCGTCCGCACCGAGGCTGACCTTCGTACGGCGTACGCCTCAGGCGCAACTGGAACAACAGTCGACTGGCCGCTTCAGGCGCAAGCAATTCTGTCCTCCTGACAGAGCGTCTACGCAAAGAATTTGCTGCATCTTCACCTGAATTTCATGCGGTGGCACTCGCAAGAGTGTCGCAACACGCTCTGCTGGGTTAAAGTGCCGCTGCATATCGCTTTTAGTCAGGAGTCCCACTCATGTTCTACGACACGTCAGCATTCAAGAAGCCGCTGCCCCAGCTACGTGACGACCGCACACACGCAATAGTGATGCTCCTACCACGGGAGTCGAAGCGTCTCATCGCAAAGGGCGTGCTTGCCGTCCCTGAGGTACAGCGTGTGTTGGAAAAGGGCTATTTCGTCGTTTCGCGCGGCGTGACTCCTGCCTACATCCTGGAAGAACTGACCGGCCAGCCACAGGACAAGGGCAACTCCACCGCTGGAATAGTGACGAGTAGCCGGCTGGCAAGCGTGATCGAAGAAGACAGGCTTGGCCCATGGGTGTTCAAGGACGGAAAACTGTCTGAAGAACCAGCACCACAGGCGCTTGCGAATTTCTCAGCGCGAGATGTTTCCATCAAGGGTGCGAACGCGGTCGACCCAAAGGGCAATATCGGCGTACTGGCTGCTGACAAGGCTGGCGGCACGGTGGGCGGCATCTGGGGCACGATCACTGCCCGCGGCGCACACTGGGTGGCCCCGGTCAGTCTTGAACGGCTGGTTCCAGACGTTATCGAGGCGGCGCAGCATTGCGGCAACCACCTGTGGGACTACACGATGGGCCAGTCAGCAGGCTTGATGCCGGTGGTGACCGCAAAAGTGGTAACCGAGATCCAGGCACTGGAAATTCTCACGGGTGTGACAGCGGTGCATGTGGCTTCGGGTGGCGTTGCAGGTTCCGAGGGCGCAGTGATTCTTGCGCTGTCGGGTGAAGAGGCAGTGGTGAAGTCTGCATTCGAGCTCGTGGAGTCGATGAAGGGCGAGGATCAGTTCGAGGCACCACGGCTTATCCCGTACATACGCGAACCTGCCACATCGCCGAACAGATAATAGACGGCGGTTTCCGGGTATTGGGACACTTGCGCAAATCGCATACGCGCTCTACCGCGTAAAGTGCCAACCTGAACTGGAAAACGGCGATAACCGCGCATTAGCGTGCGTCGCCTGTCTGCTGCCGATACTTGCTCCCTTTTTACTTTAGGTAGCCTCATATAGTCTCGTAACTCGTCGAATGCTGTACAGAACCGACTAGTTGAGTCAAAGCGTTTGAACCCGAGAATCGGATAGTAACGCTGCTTGATATGCCGGTGACCCTGCTCCATCCGGTTGTTCAGATACTGGTTGTGTCTGTGCGTTACTTTGCGACCGATTATCCATCGAATTGCCTTTGAATACGCAGGGTGTTTGTCTGTGGTTACCCGTAGAGGTTTCAGTTCTGCACTATCGAACAGTTGTCTTAAGAAACGCCTTACTGCAAGTTTGTCTCGCTTCTCACTGAGCATTGAGTCCAGGAGGTTTCCATCTCGATCAATAGCCTCGTACAGGTAGCACCATCTGCTGTTGACCTTCACGTATGTTTCATCCCGGCACCACGAGCGACCTATCTTTCCTCGACGCTTCAAGCGGAGTTTCATACTTAGCAACGGAGCGAAACGGAACTTACAGGTGCTGACGGTCTCGTGACTGACTATGAATCCTCATTAGAGAAAAAGCTCGGTGACGTCACGGAATCCCAGCTTGTAGCGGAGTCGCCAGAGAACAGCCATCAGGACGATGCCCGCTGGGAACTACAGATCGGTTGAACGGTGTTCCGGTGCGTTCATTGAAACGACGCTACACTGCCTGCAGTAGAGGATCTTGTAACTCAGGGAGGTTCGATACCTCCTTCGCCGGGCGGACTCAGTTCGGCAGTATGGGCATGACATCAGCAGTTCCTCTACTTGTCTCGGAGGATGTTATTCTGCCCGTGCCTGAGCTCTGACAGAACCAGAGAGGCGGCGGGAGAGAGTTGGATGACGGTGGTTTCTCTCATGGAGGACGGCAAGACACCTCCGCTACGGTAGGGATGACAGGTCGCTCAGGATGACAGCGATAAGTGGGATGACGGGGGGTTGCGGGTCGAGCGGTGAAAAAAGTCCGGGCCAAATGACGAGTTCACGGCGAACATGCAGGAGACAAAAATGTCGAACAAGCGGGAAAAGGTGCTGGTAGTCCTCCAGCTTTCAGGCGGCAATGACTACCTGAACTGCATCGTGCCGTATCAGAACGGTCACTACAAAGACGCTCGGCCAAATCTGAAGATTACCGACGATCTCGTTATTCCACTGGACAGGGGGCTTGGCCTCAACCCCGGCATGGGCCCAGTCAAAAACCTGTACGACCGCGGCAAGGTAGCCATCATTCACGGCATTGGCTATCCCGAACCGAACCGCTCCCACTTCCGTTCGATGGACATCTGGCACACTGCCGAACCGACCAAAGTTGGCGACAAGGGATGGCTTGGACAGGCCGTCCGAGAACTCGACCCCACCGGCTCCAACGTCGTTACTGCGGTCAATTTTGGCAACGGGCTGCCGCGTGCGCTCGCTGCACCGGGGGTTCCGGTGGCATCCGTCGGTGACCTCTCCAATTACGGTCTGCTTACAGGCATCGAAGGTCTGCGGCAGCGTGAGCAGGCACTGGCAACATTTAACCGCATCTACTCGCCTGCTATCGGCAACGTTGCAGTTATGGACTACCTGGGCAAGACCGGGCAGGACGCTTTGCGGGGCGCAGAGATTCTTCAGCAGGCTCCGCTGCGATACCAGTCGAACGTGGAGTATCCGGACAACCCTATCGCCAAGAGCCTGCAAGGCGTAGCGCAGGTGCACATGGCAGACCTCGGCACACGGGTTTTCTATACGCAGTACGGAAGCTTTGACACGCACGCTGACGAAGTTAAGACACAGCAGAAACTCTGGCACGACATCTCTGGTGCGCTTGCCGCCTTCTACCAGGACCTTGAACAGGCTGGCCGCAGTGATGAAGTGATGGTGATGATGTTCTCAGAGTTCGGTCGGCGCGTGAAGGACAACGGTACGGGCACTGACCACGGCTCAGGTGGCGTGGCGTTCCTGATCGGTGACCAGGTGAATGGTGGTCACTTCGGGGAGTACCCGGAGATCGAAACTTCGGCACTTGTAGAAGGTGACCTGCGGTTTAACAACGATTTCCGAGGTCTGTACACGGACGTACTGGAAGACTGGCTGTCTGTGGATGCAAGGCCAATTGTGCAAGGTAATTACGAGAAGATTCGCCCGTTCGCAGTTTCGACGAACTAGTAGCGCGTGGTGCGGGGGCGGTGGTTACCCCAGAATCAGCCAGATGGCGACTGCAAGTAGTATCAGCAGGATGACTAGCCTGATAAAAAGGCCCTTTAGCGAGGTTCCGTTTTTTGGCTTGCCGTGCAGCGGGGTGATGCCGGTAGTGTGCCGCGGATCGTAAAGATTCATTGGGTCAAGCGGAGCCATTATCGCCTCCAGTACAGATTGTCCCTGTAATCAGCCTGACTCCAGTGTATCCCACGGCCTGGAAATCATTTTTTACACATGCAACCGCCTGTTCGGCATGACAGAGGCACGATTTGCTTTCGTAAGGGTGCTGGTTACCGCACCCTGTGACGTGTCCCAGGTGACAAGTTTTCTCAGCAGACAACAGGATGTACCCAACAGGACGAATGGCCGAGGCTCAGCCCGGTCGCAGCAAACAGCGCTGCTACGGAAATCCTGGTGAAGCACGCACAGGATACGTGCGCCAGGTGGGCAAACACTAGCCGTGGCGAGCGGTGTCTCTACGGGAGATGGCTGACAGCGAGTATCATGTGGCGGCAGGCAGTGCGGTCCGTTCAGGCAAGCCGGGCAAACAGAACCATTACTGAACGGCCTGTACCAGCATCACCAGTAAACTCGAGTATCGCTCCAAAAAACCTACAGGGCAGCGCACATGACTACCACTTCCAAAGCACATCTCACTCGCTCGCAGCTTCGGGCAAAGATTGGAAAGCTGCCCCGTATGCGCCTCGCTCACCTGCCCACTCCACTGGAAGAGATGCCACGGTTGACCGCTGAACTTGGCGGGCCGCGCATCCTGGTCAAGCGTGAGGACATGACCGGACTTGCCTACGGCGGCAACAAGGCTCGGCACTATGAGTTCGAGATGCCTCACATCCGTGACGAAGGTTACGACACCGTGATCAACATCATGGACTACCACTCCAACAACGCACGCATGACCGCAGCTGCTTCTAACAAGTGCGGCTTGCGATACATCCTTGTGCTCAAGAACGCGGCACACCGCAAAGTGCAGGGCAACCTGCTGATCGACAAACTGCTTGGCGCAGAGCTTCACCTCCTTGACCAGTTCCAGTCTGAGAACGCGCAGGAATACGCCACGAAGCTCAAAGAACAACTAGAAGCCGAAGGCGCGAAGCCATACTTGCTGCAGGATCACCTGTTCCCGCGCATCGTTGGGATGGTGGGCTTCGTGGAGGCCGGGTTGGAACTGCTCGACCAGATCGAAGAGATTGGTCTCCAGAACGTTCATATCTACGGTGTTGCCGGACGTTCACTGTGCGGCCTGATTCTCGCCGCTCGCAACCTTGGGCTGGACTGGAAATTCACCGGTGTGCAGGTGACTTATGATCCGCCGCTAGACGAATACATTTTTCAGCACGGGAATGACATCAAGGAACTGCTGGATTTGCCGGTGACCTACACAGAGGCCGACATGCCTGTGCTGACGCAGTACGTGGGTGAAGGCTACGGCATCATGACTCCAGAGGTTGCAGAAGCGATTCATCTTGCAGCGCGAACCGACGCAATAATCTGTGACCCTAACTACACTGGAACCGTGATGGCGGCCTTGATTGACCAGGTACGGCAGGGCAATCAGAGCAAGGATGAAAGCGTCATCTTCCTGCACACGGGCGGACTACCGGCGGTGTTCACGTTTGCTGAACAACTGGCTTCATGGAACGGCTAACACCAGCTGCTATACGCCGTACGTTTCCGACTAACTGAACTTATGGCGGCGTTGATGCAAACGATAATCCACCGTTTTCCTGTTCGACTAACTCCGTTCTCAATCATCGGCCTGTTGCTGCTTGTTGTGGCTTGCGGCTCGATCACTGTCGATGTGCGAACGGATATCCGCAACAACCAGGAGATTACGGAAGAGTTCGAGTACGTGATTGCAGGTCCCATCGCCGAGTTGTTCATTACAGATGGCGAGATAGACCTTGGAGACGAGCTGAATGCTGCCGAACTTGAGGTGATCCGCGAGGCCGGATGGAATCTCGAAATGTCAGTCGTTCAGGTCGATGGCGCAGACGCGGTTAATCTTCGCTTGAGCCAGTCGTTCAAAGCTAAGGATGCGCTGGAAAAGTTCCAGGCTGCGGCTGATGTTCTTACAGAAGGTGGCGCAACAGGCTCAATGGTTCCGCTGCTGGAAATCACCGAAACGGAAGATGAAATCACGTATCGTGCCAGCATGTCAGTAGCACTCGCCAGTTCTACAGCAGGTACTGGCGCAACAGGCAGTCCCGATGTCACGCCGACTCCCGATCCACTGGGACAGGGGATGATCGACGATGACAGCTTCGAAGACATCATGAACGCCACTTTGCAGGACTTCATCACTCTGCGCAGGACCGTAAACATGCCTGGCGTGATTAGCGAGTCGAACGCAAGCAGTATCGATGGCGGCACACTAATGTGGGAACTGGACTATGCCGATATCGCATCAGCAGATGGCGACCTGTTTGCAACGAGTGTGGTGAATAAGAACGCCGGCGGCAACTGCAACAATTAGCGCATTCTGCGTGAACCCCACATACCGGGCTGCCCCGGCTGCGTTCAGTCGGTGTGAAAAACCTCTTCGAGCTCGATCATGTTCTGATCTGCGAACGAGCCTTCGGGAATCTCGAAGTACGGTGCCATCAGTTCCTGCCACTTAGCGTTAATCGGCTCCCCGGCCATACCTTCAAGTGACGCAGCGAACGAGTATTCAACTTCGACGTAGCCAAACGTCAGGCCGTCCTTGCGCATGAACAACGAGTAGTTGCCCCAGCCGTGCCGCCGCAGCGCGTCGAGCATCTCAGGCCATACCTTGCGGTGCCATTCCTTGTACTCGGGAATCACGTCCTGCCGAACCTTCATCTGGAATCCTACGCGCTTCATCTTCTATCTCCCGTTGCTGAAAACCCAGTGTGCGTGCGCAGTGTATGGGATTGAACTGTATTCCGAGCAAGGTCACCGGGCACCGGCTCAAAATGGCTGGCTCAAAATTACTGGCGGGGCGATGTGATACTGCAAAGCCTAGGCAATTGCAGCGTTGCTGTTTATGGGTGTCGGCAAGGCCCCGGTAAGTATCCCCAGCGCACGCATGTAGCCTGATGCGCTGACACCGTGGCGGGCTATCGTAGACTCGCTAAGGTTAAGCAGGCTGACCTGGTTAAGCTGCAAACCCAGGGCATGCTGGTCTTCAGCGCCCTCCAGCAGCGACAGGGCAGCGGAAGATTCCAGAGAGCGAGACAGTCTCACCCGGTTTATCTGAAACCATGAAGAGAGTGGTTCGTCTGGTATCTCCTTGTAACCCACCTGGCCGGACAGCGTGGATGTACCTGGCACGCTGGACGTTAGCAAACCTATGATCTTGCAGAACATGGTTGGCCCAACACCACGGAGGCTTATCAGATGCAACGGCTGAGAAAGTAGTAACCGGGCGATGCTGCTGATCCCGTTGCGTTGTAGGAACCGTAGCGTTGCGTGTTCCGGCATCAAAGCGGCTACCGATATGTAGGGCATCCTCATGACCTGCTCAGGCATGACCATGTGGATACACTCCCCAATGGAGAGCCAGGGAACAGCAACTCCACGTGGCGGCAGGCACGCCATAGCCAGAAGCTCCTTGACGGAGGCTCGGCTCAGTCCCATCTGAATGAGTTTTCCGATCTCGGCGTTCAGCGCTCCTGCGGGTCGCTCGAAGCCTATTTTGCGCAGGCTACGAGCAGTAGCCAAACTGATTCGGAGAGATGTGTATGAAAGAACATCCGCAGATTTGCGGCTCCAGTAATGGCCGGCGACCACGTTTGAAATGGAGGCTTTCTGGTTGGCATGGATGAGCGCTTTAACCGGTTCCAGTGGCCGCTTTTCCTGGTTGGTCAGATACCAGTTGTAATTGCGCCCTGGTTCCACGCGTAGCCCGAACGCGTTTGAATACGAATCCTCTACTTCCGGCCATTTCGTACTCACGTCGGTGCGCAGGAAGAGGTGCTAAAAGTCCGTGTACCAGTGCTCATAGTAATCGTCATTTTTTCTCCGTTTACCGTTCGGCAAGGCTGATGCCAGAGCATGTATTTGGCCATTCCTGTGGCCTCGACGGTATCACCTTTGCCCGCCAGTATTAACCCATTGAGTCGCTCATCCACGGTCAATGTGACGTATTTCACAATAACTTCACGTTGGAGTGCCACCTTCTCACGGCTCTATCACTGAGTTGCTTCCGAAACGCTGGATGCAGCGAAGGAACTGACACGGGCGTGCAGTGCCAGGACTTCCCGCGTGTTTGCGGGCGTGAAAAGCTGGTGCACCGTACACTTGGCAGGCGCGCGGACGCATGAACTTCAATGCTGCGCACCATATGTGCCACAGGAGATGTTTACGAGATGAAAAGTTTTGCACAGGTGCTGGACCTGAAAGACGACCCCGATATCATCGCCAAATACGAGGAGTATCACCGCAACGTGTGGCCGGAAGTTATCGAATCACTGAAAGGCATCGGCATTCAGCGGATGGAGATCTTCCGCATCGGCACGCACCTGTTCATGTACTACACAGCACCGGACGATTTCGAGCCGGAGCGTGACTTCCAGGGCTATACAGAACGAGCCCCGCGAGCAAAAGAATGGAACGACCTTATGTCAACATTCCAGCAGAAGGTTCCAGAAGCCGCACCTGACGACTGGTGGACCCCCGGCAAGCTGGTATTCGACTCGGAGTGGTTCTAGTCGGGCAAGAAGGCCAGGCATGAAGGTTGTAGCAGGGTTGAGGCTGGCACATGAAGACTAACCTCGTCACCGCAGGCGCGCTGGCGTGGGCTGCGGTCATCTTCATGCTGTCTGCTCAACCAGCGTCAAAGTTGGAAAAGACACAACTCTTTTTTGACTTCATCCCGCGTGCTGATTTCTTCGCCCACATGTTCCTGTTCTTTGTGCTGGGAGCACTCGTTCACGGGGTCTTGCGCGCATATCTCCCGCGCCGGAAAAACCTGGTACTTAGCGATACGGTGATTTTCTGTCTTCTGTACGGAATGTCAGATGAGATTCACCAGGCATTTGTGCCGGGCCGGACACTGAGCGGATTAGACCTGCTTGCGGACGTGCTGGGAGCCACGCTGGCTGTTACTCTCTGGCTCGCGATTCACCAAATAAGGCAACGCATACGACGAGGACGTGACGGAGATGCCAAAAAGTAAGACCAACTTGCCTGATATCCGGCGGGTTATCAGCCTTCTTGAGGAAGCTGTGCAGTACGCCGAAACGCTGGCAATGATGCCGTCCAACCGTTCGCTGACAATTCGCATTGGTGAAGAACTGATACCCGCACTGTATGAAGCACGGACATACCTTGAGGTCAGGATGCTGCGCGCACCTGAGATCCGCCAGGGAATACTGAAAGCCTCGCTCGTAGCATCTGACCTGGCTGACGCAGACTCATCCTTCGGGCCGCTCTACTCTCGGCTCAGGGTCTTGCTGGAAGAGGCGGGACTAATAAGCCGTGGCGACTGATCAGGTGCGGACACGCGTTGAGGTTATTTCGGATGAGGATGCGGGCGTCGAGGAAAACGAGACACTTGCGGAGTTGATATGCCGTGCCGCCGAGGCTGCGCTGGATGCAGAACACACGGCAGGCCCGGATACCGTGACCATCATGCTGAGCAACGACGAGCGTTTGCGCGCGCTTAATCTCGAGTTCAATGGCGAGGATTCGGTCACAGACGTGCTTTCGTTCAACGAAACAGAAGGCTGGCACAACGGCGTTCCTCCTGAAGACTCCGACGCGGCAAAACCGTTCTTGTCATCAGGTGAAACACCCCGCCTTGGCGATATCGTAATTTCGGTTGAGCAGACTGCACGGCAGGCAGCGGAGCGCGGGATTCCGCTCGAACGAGAAATCTCCATGCTGGCCATCCACGGCATCCTGCACCTTCTCGGCTACGATCACGCCGACCCCGAAGAAGAAAAAGTGATGTTCGGCAAGACGGACCGCGTGCTTGATGGGCTGTTCGGCTCGTAACCGCGCAAAACACGACTTTTCACCCCATGTCGCGCCCGCGTTGTTGTATGGTCTTGCATGCGGCTTGCGGCATTGCTGCGTAGAGAAACCCCCGGACAGGTATGGCAACGAGACAGGTTCTATATCGAAAATGGCGTCCCGCCCGTTTCCTTGACGTGGTGGGGCAGGAACACGTCACCCAGACCCTCCGCCGCGCGGTACAGACCGACCGCGTCGCTCATGCCTACCTGTTCACCGGCCCGCGCGGAGTTGGCAAAACGTCTACCGCGCGCATCCTCGCCAAGGCGCTGAACGCCGGGCTTGGGCCGGACGGCGAACCAATTTCAGACAGCGACGCATCACGGGCCATCGACAGCGGCTCGTACATGGACATGATCGAGATTGACGCTGCATCCAACCGCGGCATCAACGATATCCGCGGGCTGCGTGATGGCGTTCAATTCCAGCCCGTTTCTGGGGCATGGAAGGTCTACATCATCGACGAAGTCCACATGCTGACCGAACCGGCTTTCAACGCCCTGCTCAAGACGCTGGAAGAGCCGCCGCCACACGTCGTAATCATCCTCGCTACTACCGACGCCCACAAAGTACCGGCGACCATCGTCAGCCGATGCCAGCGATTCGACTTCAAGCGGCTTCCGAACGAAACCGTTATCGACCGGCTGGTGGATATTTGCAGCGAAGAGGAGATCGACGCCGAGCCAGAGGTGCTTGCGCTTATTGCCCGCACCGCATGGGGCAGCCTGCGAGATGCGGAGAACCTGCTGGAGCAGCTTGCTGTCTCCTACGGCGCAGGCGGTGAAGAGATCACGCTGGCACAGGCACGCGAGCTACTTGGCCTTGGCGACACATCCGCATCCGTCGACCTCGCAGTGGCCGTTATCTCCGGTGACGCCGCTACTGCGCTTTCCGTGGTCAACCGTGAGGCCGGACGCGGCGCAGACCTCCGCTCACTGCGCAATGGAGCAGTTGACGCTATACGGACAGCATTGTTGTCGAAAGCCGGCGTAGAGGATTCGGTCGGGCAACCTGAAGAAGTGCGGGAAGCTATGTCCACAGCAGCACGCCCGGTGAACATGGAAAAGCTGCTCCACGCGCTGACATCACTCGGACAGGCGCAGCTCAAGGGCGACGCGTCACCGCTGGACCTTGAAATAGCCGTGCTGAACGCAATCAATGTTACAACACCGCAGGTTGTCGCGGCTGCATCGGGCGGCCAGCAGGCATCAGCGCCGGCAAATAACAGCTATGGAGCACCACAGCAGCCCGGCGCACAGCGTCGAACGCAGCAACCCACACCGGAGCCGCAACGGCAGCCGGAGCCACGCAAAGACCTGTCTCCTGACGAGGCGACGTGGCGCAAGGTGTGGGACGGGCTTCGCCGTAACAAGTTCCGTCGCCGCTACCTGGGGCCAATCCTGAGCAACGTGACGCCGCCTAAGCCGGAGAATGGCGAGATTACGTTGCGGTTCCGCAGTCGGAGCATGCGTGATGCCTTCATGGAGGAAATGGAGGATTCGCGGGCAAAGACCGCGCTGCGAACGGCTATCGACCGTGAATACGGGCCGGGACTTGCGTTGAAAACATCGTCGCCGCACGAAGAGGGTGCCGAGGCACAGAAGAAACCTGCTGCCGAGGAGAGCGCGCTGGTACGCGCCGCAATGACGATGGGCGCACAGGTAATTGATGAGTCAGACGCCGAGCAGGACGAGTAGTTTTGTGGGCCGGGCAGTGGCTTTAGCTGACTGCTGCGCCTGAGTTGGCTATCTGCTTGAGGTTCAGGCGGTAGCCGATGCCTCGCTCGTTTTCGATAGGATCAAAATCCGGGTTGACCGCGGCGAATTTTGCCCTGCTGCGCTGAACGTGGACCTTCAGGTACTCGGATTCGTCGATGTACTCACGGCCCCAGACTTTTGCCAGCAGCGTGCGGTGCTGCACCACGTTCGGTGCGTTCTTCACCAGGTGATACAGCAAGTTGTACTCGGTCGGTGTCAGCGGGACACGCTCACCGTCATAGGACACCGAGTGGTCTGCGAAATCTATCTTGAAAGGGCCTTCGACAAACGACGCATCGGTCGTGCCAACCGTCCCTGCGGAACTCCTGCGCATGACCGCTTTCACTCGTGCCAGCAGTTCCAGGTGGCTGAACGGCTTCGTGATGTAGTCATCCGCACCGGTCTCAAGGCCATGAACTTTGTCCAACTCGCTGTCACGGGCGGTCAGCATGATGATCGGGGCATCCGTCGTCTCTCGCAGTCGAGCGCAGACATCGAGACCGCTGATGTCCGGCAGGCCGACATCCAGAATCACCACGTCCGGCTGTTCAAGCTTGAACAGCGACAGGGCCGTGTTGCCGTCCGGCGCTTCCACCACTTCGGCGTCCGGCCAGCGGAGGGCAAAACAGATGCCTACGGCTTCGATGATGTCCGGGTCTTCATCTACAACAAGTACTTTCACTGCGTCACCGCCGTGTTGGATGCCTGGGGCAGAGATATCTCGATATCCGTTCCGACGTTAGGGTTGCTGCGGAGCCAGATTCCACCGTGGTGGAGGCCGACCAGCCCTGCCACGATTGCCAGGCCAAGCCCGGAACCGCCACCGGCGTGGGCGTCCTTGCGACTGGCCTTGTAGAAGGGCTTGAAAACTTCGTGGTGCAGGCTATCGGTAATACCGGCGCCCTTGTCCGAAACGCAGATGGACAGCGACCTGCCTTCAAACGTCGGTTCGAGGATGGTCGTAGCTTCTCCATCGCCAGCAACATGCGCCGACGGGCCAGCAGAAACTGTTATCGCCCCGCCGACCGGTGAAAATTTTATTGCGTTGGCCAGCAGGCAGACCATCACCTGCTTCAGGCGGGCTCGGTCAGCCATCACGATTGCGTTATGAGAATCCAGGTCAAGATTGACCTTGATTTTCCGACTGTTTGCGGCCTGTCCCGTACTTTCAACGGCCTGGACAATTTGCTCAAACGCGTCGACCGGCGCAGGTGTCACCGTCAGCGTTCCAGCTTCGAGGTAACCCGCTTCCAGCACGTCCGTTATCTGTCGCTCAAGACGGCTCGTGGCGCGGTCGATACCCTCAACGAGACGCATCATGTCTTCTGGGCTGGCAAGGGCCGCAGGATCATTGAGCAAGTCCACCCAGACGCGCAATGATGACAGTGGTGAGCGCAGTTGGTGCGCGAGGTTCGAGAGGAACTCTGCCCCCAGCGGGTTGGAAGGGGTTCCTGGGCCAGGTCGCTGGTTGTTTTCAGTTTCGCTCACTGGCAGCGATTCCCGGTTCTCGTGGACGCGGGTCGGCTCAACGTTATTGGAGGTTTCAGTGTTGATTGTCGTGTGAGCCTGCATTCTTGAACGAGTATAGTCAGCCACCGTTAAGAGAAACTAGAGACCTCGTAGCGGGAATCGACCAAGCCTGACGAAATTCCAGAGTTTTCATCAATATGCCTCGTACTGAAAAACACAACGCTCTTGCCAGTTTTATATCAGCACACCGGGCTGACCTACGGCTTGCATGGCGCAGCGCGGCCGGTGCTGACGATGTGGCTGTGATGCATGTGACCGAAGATGGACAGCAAGCACTTGTTGCGCTGGCAGAGTGCCTTGCCGATGGCGCGAAGCCTCCCGTTATCCGCAAGTTGCTTGCCACACCACCGTGGAGCGGAAACGAGGGCGGTGCAGACTCTCCAACCGCAATGCTCCTGGCACTTACATCTGCGCTGCGAGAGGCAGCCGGATCTGATGCTGCACTCATTTCTGCGGTGAATGATGTGACCGGAATCATGGCGGTACAACTTGATGCAGCGACCAGGGAGCACGTGCGCCAGCTTGAGCACCGCATCGCAACCGATACCCTGACCGGTTCGGACAGTCGAACAGCGATACTCGACCATCTCAAAGTGGAATCTGCACGGTCAGTGCGCCACGGTCGCCCGTTGAGCGTCGTGTATCTCGATGTTGTTGGATTGAAAAAGGTTAACGACGGGATCGGCCATCCCGCAGGCGACGTGATGCTGCGCAAGCTGGTCAATTACGTTGAGCGCAACACACGGGCATCTGACCGCATCGGCAGGCTGGGCGGTGACGAGTTTCTGGTTCTACTGCCGGAGACGGATAGTGAGGGTGCAAGTGTAGTTGCGAAGAAGTTGACGGCGATACTGGCAGATGAGGGTGTGCGGATAAGTGCTGGCGTGGCCGGAACCCCGGAAACGAACCCGGATGCCGACGCTCTTGTTGCTGCCGCAGACGCTGCGCTGCGATCCGCTCGCCTGCTCCGCAGTAGCTAGCCTAATTCCTGCGGTCGCTCCCACACACGGCAAGACCATGCGGACGTAACAGCATGTTTCAGTTCGTCGAAGCCCGGACGCTCAACAGGTACACGCCACGGTGCAACGCGATCGGTCAGGCCGTCTGGAAGTGTAAGCCGCTTCATGAACTGCAGGATCACGTTGCGGTCACCGCCAAACACCAGCCAGTCGATCTTGCCGTCATGCGCCTGGATGCGTGAAAGAGCGACGTCCGCGACCTGATCGAACAGCTGCTGTATCGCCTTTTCGCGGTTGCGCACGAACCTCGCCGCCGACTGACCACCTTTGCGCTGCCTGTTTTTCACGTATCGACCACCGGCTTTGTGGATTTCCAGCTTTTCGTCCTCGGCAATCCCGAAGGAGAAGTTACCGAGCCGAAGCAGGATGATGGCTAACGTCCAGTGATGCTTGAGCAGGTCTACGAGTGATGTGAAGTCAGCAAATTCGCCGTACTGAGTGAACGGGAATGGCGGGGCGATGGCAAGCAACGGCTCCGGCGTGGCGGGAGCGATCGTCCGCGTGATGAGAGCAAGGCCGCTCTGCGAGTCGACCGCGGAACCGGGCAGCCATGACCATTCCTCACCGGGCCACTCGCCGGGAGGCTGGATGCGCATGCGCCACTTCGCTCCCGGCTCGACCTCCATGTCAATCAGCATGTCCAGGACCGTCTTGCGGGTCAGTAGTTGCTGCTTGACCTGTGCGTCGGCAGGCATCGTCACGACCTGAACGGCTTTTCGTATTCGAAAACGGTGATCGGTCCAAATTTCCCGGTACTTCGCAGCTTGTATCCAAGCGATTCATAAAGAGCACGAGCACCGGGTTGCAGCTCAGACGTGAAAAGCCGAATCCCGGGGCGTCCCTGCTTCATCGCGTATTGCTCTGTACGCTGTACAAGCAGCCTCGCAACACCCTTTCGGCGGAACTGCGGTGCAACTACAAGCCTTCGCAACAGGCCGATCCCCGGTTCGGAAAGATGGTCATCCAGCGCGCACATCGCAACAATCTTGCGCTCCTGTGATTCCAGCACCCAGAACTTTCTGCCGGGCTTCGAGTAGTGCACGGACGGACGTTCCATATCTTCGTGCAGACAGGAGTCGGTGTATTCCTTTACCGAGATTCGCAGCTTTATGTTATCTGAACCGGCGGCAATCTCGTTTTGACCCTGGATGAACAGGGCGCGGACAGCCTCGTTGTCGGTCGGTCGAATCGCACGGACGGAAAGTCCCGGAGGAAAAAAGTTTCCGCTGGCGTGGGAGCGTGCTGCGCTGGCATCACGCGCAGGCGTTGCGTTGTACTGTGTGTCTGAAACATCCGGCATGCGGTAAATGTACCGCTTTGCAGCTAACGGTCGCCGTGGCGCAGGTTGGCAAAACATCTGCGAAACGGGTGCAGGTGAAATTTCATGAACTGGATTGGCTGGCTCGCACTCGCCATAACACTGACACTGGTGCTGCTCATCGCAGCGTTTCTCGTGGCGAAGTGGCTGCAGGTGCGTGAGCCGTATCGCTCCGTGATGAAGCTACGGACGCGGGCGAAACTGAAATTGTTCAGGGCGATGGTGACCGACCGACGTGTGCCGAAGTTTGTCCGATTTCTTCCGCTGTTACTGGCTCTCTACCTGGCGATGCCGTTCGATCTCGTCCCGGATTTCATACCGGTGCTTGGCTATATAGACGACGTGGCGATAGTCGTGCTGACGCTTG
>JAURLM010000164.1 GCA_030831265.1 Chloroflexota bacterium | reverse complement strand
GTAGACGCGGATGTCTTTGCGGTGCGCCCCACCAAGTAGCTGGTAAACGGGCTTCTGGAGAATCTTGCCCTTCAGATCCCAGAGGGCGATGTCGATCCCGGAAAGAGCGGTACTGGCCAGTCTGCCGCCTCGTGCGTGCGGATCGTGATACATCGTTGTCCAGTGCACCTCGGAATCGAGCGGGTCTTTCCCTTTCAGGTACTTTTCAACCCATTCCGAGATCAGGCCCTTGACCTGTTCCTCATCCTGCATCGGGCTGGCATCACCAAGCCCAAACAGTTTTGGATCATCCGTGTTGATCTTGACCATCAGCCAGTTGCGCTGTGCATTATGGTGCTGCGCCGAAAACTGCCTGAACTCGACTCCGGTTATCGCTGGCATAGTCTCTCCGGTACCAAGGGGTAAAGTAGCGTTCGGCGGCAGTATACGACTCTCAACGGCACGTATTCAGTCAATGTGGCACTGACTGTAGGTGGGATGCGTGGCAGAATCCGCCTGGAGCGTTGGGAGCAATGAAAGATCGAGGCAATTTGATGAGTCCGTCCGGAAAACCAGGAAAAGAATTCAACCTGTGGGCAATATCCGACTCACACGTCGGGACAGATATCCGGTTCGGCCGCAGGAGCCTTGCCGAGGCGATAGCGCAGTCGGAAGATCCCACCACCGGCTTCGAGTGGGACATCGCCGTGAACCTTGGTGATTTTTCCGGGAACCAGACGCCTCCGGATGATGCCGAGGGCGAGCTGGTTGTCGGTCAGTACGCCACGGTGAAGAACCATAGGCGAGAAGATTTCTACGACATCATTGGAAACCATGACTCGTCGCGTCACGATGAGCCGCTGCAGTGGTGGTTCCGTAAATGGATCGATCCGACTGGAGAAAGTTCAGCATACTCCGGTGTAGAAAACTCTCGGCGTAAATACCCGGTTACAGGCACATGGGAGCACTACTCGTTCGAGGTCGGGAATGTGCTATTCCTGATGCTGGCAGACCGCAACGACGGACCACCGCCTGTTGGCCGTGGCGAGCGCGGAGGATATCCGGCGGGGGCGATTTCGGCTGAGACGTTCGACTGGTGGCAAGGGCAGGTTGAGGCGAACCGTGACCGCATTGTCATCACGTGCCATCACCATATGATCAAAGAAACGACCGTCGCGTCGGGGCTGAACGAAGGCTGTGACAACGGTTACCACGGTCGGATGAAGGATGGCGCTCCACAGGGCTCGTCGTTCATCTATTTCGTCGACAACGTCCCAGACTCAGGTCGTATCGAAGGTTTTTTCGATGACGCACTGAACAATACCGGCAAACCGGCCATCGACCTCTGGCTCGGCGCACATACGCATACTCATCCAGATGACCGCACGGGTGGTCGGTCACATGTCGAGACGAAATGGGGTGTGAATTTCGTCAATGTTTCAGCGCTGACCCGCTATCACGGTGTTCGCAATTCGATCCCCATGAGCCGACTCTTTACGTTCACCGAGGGCTCCGACGAACTACGGGTCCGGTGCTACCTTCACACCGATCAATACGCTCCGCAGGGTTTTTACGAGCCATCAGAGCGAGTGCTGAAACTGCGGCATGCGTTCTATAAATAGGCGGTGCAAGAACCGACCATGCTGCAGGGTGACCAGCCAATGCGAGAGAAAAAGATGAACCCAAAACACATAACTGAACTCTTTGACATGACCGAGCGCACCGCCATCATCACCGGTGGTGGGACGCACCTCGGTACGCAGATGAGCCGAACGCTCGGACAGCTTGGCGCATCGGTCTACCTCGCATCACGCCGGGCGGAGATGTGCGAACAGGTCGCATCAAGCCTTCGGGACGAGGGCATAGACGCCACCGGTTTGCGTTGCGACGCCACGGACGAATTGCAGGTGAGGTCACTTGTGGAACGTGTCATGTCAGACCATGGACGCCTCGACACCTTCATCTGCAACGCGGGAGGCTCTTTCACCACGGCCTATCCTCCCGATGCCAGCATCAAAGAGTTCCGGGACACGCTTGAAGCCAATCTGACCAGCACATATATCAGCGGGCAGGAGGCGGGCAGGGCGATGATCCCTGCAAAGCGCGGTAGCATCATCACCCTCGGCTCCATCGGCGCAACCCTCGCCATGGACATCCGCATCTACAACAAGAACTTCAAGCGTTCCGGCCCGCCGTATCTTGCCGCAAAGGGCGGTGTGCTGAACCTGACACGAGCGTTCGCCGCCGAGTACGGCCAGTACGGAATCACAATCAACTGTGTCAGCCCCGGCCAGATACCTAAGGAAACGGTAGACCCGGAACAGGCTGAGACGTTCCGTAAGATGAATGCGCTACAGCGCACCGGGGTGCCGCAGGACCTGTCAGGGACCATCGCCTTGTTGGCCTCCGATGCCGGAAGCTGGATTACCGGCCAGGAGATCGTTGTCGATGGCGGCTGGTCTATCTGGTGAACGTTTTTCGGTAAAGGTCCACGGCTTCCATCACGGTTTTCTTTGCGTGCCCCGGCCCCAGGAACTCCTGAACCAGCACCTCTTTGTTCTCTAGGGCTTTATAGTCCTGGAAAAAGCGCCTCAACTCCGCCAGCCGATGAGGTTGTAGCTGCGAAATGTCCGTGTATCCCTCGTACTCGGGATCGTCCAGGTGGACGCAGATGATCTTCTCGTCACGCTGACCCTGGTCCAGCATCGTCATCATGCCGATAGGCCTCAACCTCAGGGATGCGAGCGGCAAAACAGGCTCCTGTATAAGCGCGAGGACATCCAGCGGATCATCGTCATCACCTAGCGTCTGCGGGACGAAACCGTAGTTCGCCGGGTACACGACCGACGAGTGCAGTACGCGGTCTACTTTCAACAGGCCGGAAGGTTTGTCGAGTTCGTACTTGACCTTGCCGCCCTTTGGGATTTCAACAACGCCGGTTATCTCGTCAGGTACGTTCGGGCCAACAGGCAGATCGTGCCATGGGTGAGTCATATGTCTTGTCCGGCCGCAGGCTTGACGATGCCAGGAAAATCGGCTCGGACTCCATATACAAAAGCGTACCGCTTACTGGTCGATTATGCTGCCATCCCTGTGCATACGCGTGACGACCGGGCGCGGGGTTTCCGGGCATTTTTCGACAGCATTTTCTTTGAGTTCCAGGCCAATGCCGGGAGCGTCCGAGATAATGAGGAACCCTTTTCCGTCATGCACCGGGATGCCTGTGACCATGTCTGATTTTGGAGGCCTGTCCTCCCCAATCGGATACTCCTGCAGTGCGAAGTTCGGAGCGGTGGCCGCTATCTGAAGACACGCTGCTGTGCTGACCGGTGAAAGCGGGTTGTGCGGGACGACTCCGACGTGTCGTGCTTCGGCCAGTGCAGCGACCTTGCGCGCACCGGTGATGCCGCCGACGAGACACACGTCCGGCCGCACGTACTGCACCGAGTTGCGAGATAGCGCCATCTCGAATTCCCATGGGCTGGAGAAGCGTTCGCCTGTGGCGATCGGTATCGATATCTTGTCGGCGACGTAAGCCATCTCGTCAAAGTTGTCTGGCGTCACCGGATCCTCGTAGAAGAACGGGTGGTACTGCTCGATACCGTTGCCAAGCTGCACCGCCTCGGTCGGCGTCAGGCGTCGGTGAATCTCGATACACAGATCGACTTCATTGCCGACGGCCTCGCGGTATCTGCGGACGGTGTCGATGGCGTCTGCCATCTTGTCCGCATGAGTCTTGAAGTACGGAACAGACCGATCTTCATCAAGGAACGGGGTCAGGTGTCCGACGGCGGTAAAACCGCGCTTCTTTGCGTCCTTGATGCCGTTCACCAGTTCGTCCTTGGTCTCACCGAATACGTGGTAGTAGACGCGGGCACGGTCACGAACTTTTCCGCCCAGGAGCTGGTGTACCGGAGCGTCGAAATGCTTGCCCATGATGTCCCAAAGGGCGATGTCGATCGCGGAAAGCGCACCCATGATTGCGGCGCCGCGGAAGTGGGAGAAGCGGTACATGTACTGCCAGTGATGCTCAATGCGCAGAGGATCCTGCCCGACGAGATACTTGCCGAATTTCTCTATCGCGGCGCCGGATGCTTCCAGGAAACCCCATGCACCCGATTCACCAAGCCCGTAGATACCTGCGTCAGTCTCCACTTTCACAAGCAGATAGCGGTTCAAGAACAACGGTGTGACTTTTGTTATTTTCATGGTTCGCTCGTGCAGTCCCGGGGGTGTTTTAGACTTCATGTATGCCGTACTTGGCGATGACGCAGATGTTATCCACGTTGCACTTGCCGTGCCACCACAATTGTTGTCCTGCAGTAACAGGGCAAAGGAACCGAAAGTCACTGAATGAAACAGAGAACACTGCTATGTGTTGTAGCGCACCCGGATGATGAGACGTTTGGAGCCGGGACAACACTGATACACGCTGCTTCGCTTGGCATTAAGACGGTGACGCTTTGTGCAACGAGAGGTGAGGCCGGCGAAATTATGGAACGATCGGGAGCGACGCCTGAGACGTTGCCGGCTGTGAGGGAAGCAGAGTATCGAACTGCCGGGCGAATCATGGGTGTGAGCGAATCGCTGCTGATGGGTTACCGTGACTCTGGGATGGCCGGGACACCGGAGAATGACGATCCGAACGCGTTTATCCGCCAATCTCGTGAAAAAGTGATCGCGGACATACTGGATGTGATGGAGCGAGTGAGGCCAGACGTGCTGCTAACGGGTGATACCGGCGGTGGTTACGGTCACCCGGATCATATCTTTGCTACTGAATGTGCTACCGCCGCGTTCCAGCAGATTCATGCCGAACGAGATCAACGTGGATGGGTTCCGTCCAAACATTACTTCTATGTTTTTCCGCAAAGACTGATGAGGAAGTTCTGGGAGAGCGTGGTGGTAGCGGAGCCGGATAGCGGAATGGCGGCGGTAGATCCCAGTGTTCTCGGCGTGCCGGATGAAACGGTAACGCTGACGATGGACATGTCCGTACATGAAGTACAGGCGAACCAGGCGTTCGCAGCGCATATCTCACAGGATTCACCGTATGACCGGATGCCTGCTGACGTAACGCTGGAATTCCTGCGCAACACGTCGTACACCCGCGTGTATCCGCCAGAATCCAAACCTGGTGACGAAGCGTGGTTGTTCGACGGTATCTGAGCAGTTACGCGCGCCTGAGCGAAGGAGAAAGCAGCAGCGCCAGTGCCATGACAGGTGTTCCACAGATGGCGCTAATGACCAGGGCTTCTTCATTACCCAGCCATGCTGCAAGTAACCCGCCTACCAGCCAGCCGAGTGGGAACATCTCCATCGAAAGCACGTAAAGCGACATCACGCGCCCACGCATCTCCTCTGAAGAGACGTTCTGGAAGATCGACAGTGCAGCATTGACCCAGACAACTCCGCCCAGGCCCATGGTGAATAGCAGGAACAGTGAAAGTGGAAAGCTACGAGAGAACGCGAAGCTGATCATGCTTATGTCCCACAACATGCCTGCGAAGAACATAACCAGTGCCCGCCGACGATGTGTGCCGAATACGGTGACAATTACGGACGAGCCCAGCAGCCCTGCTCCAAGTGCTCCTCCCATCAACCCAAACCCGCGTGCTCCGACATCCAGCACCTGATCCGCGTAAACCGGCATGAGCGGGAAGATCGCAACGGCAAATAGGTTTTGCAGCATCACCAGCACAACAAGCCAGGGGAGCGGTTGCGTGTGTGCCGCGTATGAGAGTCCTTCGTGCAATTCGGTCGTTGGCGCGTGACCGATGGGACTGGTCCTTGCAGGTTCCTTCACCCGGAGGATTAGCAGGGCACCGCTGATGTAGCCAATGCTGACTATCCAGAACACCGTGCTCGCACCGGATGCGGCGATCACAAGGCCTGCAATCAGCGGGCCTGTCATCTCTCCGCTCGTACCGACGAATGAAACCATGCCGTTGGCGCGTGCACGTTGTCGAGCCGGGATGATTGAGGTAACGATGGCGTAGAAAGAAGGTCCGTGGAATGAAGCTCCGATTCCCACGCCGAACGCCAGCGCCACGTAGTGCCACGCCTCCGCTTTTCCCGTCACAGTTATCAGTGCCGTGGCCGCAACCAGACCCGCCATCCACGTCATGCTAAGAAAGAGAATCAGCCGCCGTGAGAAACGGTCAGCGAGAACTCCGGATAGGGCTGCGAAGAGTATGACCGGCATGGCGCGTGCACCCGCTGCGAGTCCAACCCACAGGGGCGAGCCGGTTAGTGCGAGGATGACCCATGACTGCGCTGCCATCCGCATGGCGATACCGATGTCGAAAACGCCCTGCGCCAGTAGCAATGACCGGAACGGTCCGCTGGCAAGTGCTCCTGGCAGGCGGTGTCTATCCGGTGTTGTCAGTTCGTCCTTCTTACCCACCATACCGCTCATGTGCAGCGATCAATCTTTCAAGAACTTGCGCTACACCGTCATCGTCGTTGCTTGCCGTCTGGAATCGTGCCGCTTCCCGGACTTCCCGAATTGCGTTGGCGACGGCGACAGGCCATCCAGTGTTAAGCATGAGATCAACGTCCGGGTAATCATCACCGAAGCTAAGGACATCTGATAGCGAGATGTTTTTTGAATCCAGCAGTGCTGCCACTGCACCACTCTTTGTCGCTCGCCTGCTGTGAATGTTGATGAATGAGTTGTGAAGTGCCGGGACAACCAATGTTTCGGAGGATAGTTCTGATCGAAGCTCATCGACAATTGGGCCGAGGTTATTCCCGATGCCGTTGACCGAAACCTTCGCCGGGTTTGATGTTAGTGCCTCATCCAAACTGACGATCATGTCAGGTGTTGCTGTGTTGAATGTCCACAGCTCGTTGGCATCGCTTTTATGGCTCACTGCGAACCTTCTACCGTCAAGTTCGACAGTCATTCGTGACTGCAGTGGGCTGGACGAGACGATGTCCCAGCACCTGCGAGCCTCGGCAGGATCGATGCCCCAGTTGTAACTGCCGGCAAGTGGCTCGCGGCCAAGTGCTGCCGCCCCACTGAGATGGACGAGTGAAGCACGGTTCGCTATTTCGGAACCCGTGAGAACGTGAATTACCCGTTCCGGCCTGGCGGTCGCAATCACCACAGGCAGCCCCATGTTCAGCAGCTTGATTACGGCGGCACTGGTGCGCGGAGACATCCTCGATGACGAGTCGAGTGCAGTACCGTCGAGGTCAAGTGCGATGGCCTGCGGTATGTGCTCCGAAAACTCCGGGAGGTTCATGGCGCAATTCCGTTGTGATGCTTCTGTGTGCCCCGCCCGGCCTGTCCTGTTACCGGCCGACGCTAAACAAACATTACGTCAGGTGTCGCAATTCACGGGATGAAGCGAAAGATATGAGTACGATTGTCATTGATCCTATGGCCGCAACCAGCGTCGCCCCCTGCGTGCCGATCAAGGTATCCAGCACGCCGCCAAGTATCCATCCAAGCTGGAATATCAGGGCGATCATGAAGAAGATGCTCATCACCCGGCCGCGCATGTGTTCGTCGGTTCGTGTCTGTATGAGAGTGGGGGCAGTTATGAACCACACGCCGAAACCCATTCCCATGAGGAAGAGCATTGAGAGCGATATAGCGTACGTACTCGAGAACGAAAACATGATCATCGCAGTGTTGAGCAGAAGCATGGCTCCAAAGATGAGAGCCGCCTTGTGTTTCACATCCCCGTGCAGCACCAGGGCGAACGAACCTACGAGCGTCCCGATTCCCTGCACGGTGACCATCGTGCCATACCCGATTTCTCCGACGTCGAGAATGTTTCGAGCGTAAAGGGGAGTTACAGCCTGGAAGATGCCGGTGAACAGGCCGCCTGTAGACATGAACAGGAGCCATTTGATCACGTTATTTCTTGCGGCATAACGAACACCCTCACCAATCTCTTGCAGAATGCTTCTGCGTGGACGAGTGGACGGTGCACTGCGTGTCTTCATGAAAAACATGGCGATAAAGCCGGTCCCGTAGAGGACGCCCAGCAGGTAGAACGCGGAATCAAGCCCGGTCGCCAATAGATATCCACCGAGCATCGGACCGGCGACAGTTGCTGTTTGAGATAGTGTCGTATTCAGGGACACGGCGTTCATCAACCGTTCCCGTCCCACGATGTCCATGGCAAATGCCTGGCTTGATGGGTTGTGGAAAGCGAACATTGACCCGGTTATCAGGCCAATCGGTATTAACTGCCACGCCTGTATCACGCCTGAGGTGACAAGGAACGCGGTCACGAACGCCATGGATGCGATGACAAATCTCGTCACGACCTGGATCTTCCAGCGCTCAGCCCTATCCGAGATTGCACCTCCCAAAAGCGAAACGGAGATGATGGCGATTCCAGGCATTGCGTTAACGATGCCGACCCACAGCGATGAGTCCGTCAACTCAAGCACCAGCCATGCCTGACCCATGTTCCGCACCTGGAAACCGGCGAACATCATCGCATTGCCAAGCAGCAGGAACTGGAAATCACGCATCTTCAGGATGTCCTTCGCAGAGGACAACCCGGAACGCCGAGGAGCGACTATCGGTCGTGCATGCCGCTGGTCAGGTCTGTCAGCGGCAGTGTTTTCCGAAGATGTGTTTGCGCCGGTTGTTCGCCGACCGTTATCAGGCGCCATGTGGCGCAGCGAAATTCATATTGGAACTGTTTCTTTTGCTACCTGCGGACGATGAACGGCTCTATGGCGTCTTCATCAATGTCAGCCCCAATGCCGGGACGGTCAGGAAGCGTGAACGCTCCTGCCTCGTATCGCCATGCGGTGTCGGACGCGTCACCCAGTTTGTCAGAAAGTCCGCCCTGGAACTCCTGCAAATATGCTGGTGATGCAAGCGCAGCGCACTGGAGAGTGGCGGCCTGGAAGATGGAAACACCCGTGCCCATGTGCGGTGTTGTCGGGATTCCTGCCGCGGTCGCCATGTCCTGTTGCTTGATGAAATCGGAAATGCCAGTCCTTCCAATGTCCGGCTGGTAGACATGCAACGGTTGCGGCTTTGCCAGCCATGGCTCCAGCTGGTAGCGCGTGCGAAAGTGTTCTCCAAGCGCGATAGGCGCACCCGGAAGCGACGCCAGCCGCTGGTGTCCAGTCAGGTCCTCTGGCTGTAGCGGGCACTCGAAGAACCTGACGCCGCGTGCCCCGTATTCCTTCTTGGAAATAGCGGCTCCAGCCTCATCGCACATCCACAGCGTGTCCACCATCCATTGCTCAAGCTCCGGCGCACCCGCCTGCAAACCATCCAATTCCCGAGTTCCTGCTTCCCAGTCCCCGGTCAGGAAAATCTTGGCGCCTCTAAGCCCCGTGTCCATCCATTTTTTCAGGTGCTCGATGCGCTCCTGCAGAGTGCTGCGGCGGACGCCAGACAGGTACGCAGGAATCTCTTTACGCGGGTTATCGGAAACCATAGCCGCAACTGGCACGCCTTCACGCCGCCCAAGTGCATCCCACACGGCAATGTCCAGTGCTGCCAGCGCGTCGAGCCAGTACCCGGATGAATACCCGCGACCGCGCTGCGAATCGTAGAGAAAGTCCCAGAGAGCAGCCGGATCACCGAATTCCTGGCCGATCACCATCTGCGCCATCACGTTATTGACAATAGCGCACAGTACCTCTGGTCCAATGCCGCAGTTCGCCTCACCCCAGCCGACAGTGCCATCTGCAAGAGTAACCTTGATGAGTGGAGACTCCACGTAACGGGCATAAACAGTCTGCCAACCCTTCTTGAACTCAAAGCGGTCAGTCAGCCTGTCTCCTTCATCTGCTCGATAGCCCTCCCAGTAGGAAGAGCTGTTCTTAAACGCTAGATGGATGGAGTCCAGCCTGGTGATGGAGAAATCAGTGGCGTACGGCATGGCGAGATCTGAACTTTCAGGATTTTTATTGTTAGAGAACCAGATTATGACCCTTCACAGGCATAAGGCCAACCTGAATGGCCTCGTTATTGCCATCAACTGATAACTACTGACGAATCCTGCGCTCCTGAAATGCCGTATAGGAGAACGCAAGGCATACCTGCCGTAGAGTCTGGTTCACAAAGCCACAAAACGTGGTTGGGCAACCGTGGCCGGACTCTGTGAAACCTCGTTACGACCATGTGTCGCAGTCTGATAGTTCACTGTCACCTGTGATTGGAACACTCAAACATCCCTGAAGTTGAGCCGGGCAAGCCCAAATTAACTGAATGAAGGATGTTTATGAGCGTTGACATGGTGTGGCTAGGGTGGTAGCGTCTCGCACCAATCTTGCCGGATTCTGTCTGGCATGGTGACCGCGTTTCGTTAAGGGACATGCATGGCAGCAATGACAGACATCTGCATGGCTGTAGTCCCGGATCTTCGAAGCGCGGGCAGCAGATGGTTGACGGCTTGGCCCCGGGTGCGGACCTATGGCGGTTGGGGCCTAAGGTTTGAACACCTGGTATCTGGAGGGTTCTATGAGTTTTAATTGGTTTAGGAAACGCCTTGGCGTCTCAATGCTTGCATTGGGCTCCCTGGTGATAGTCGCAGCGGTAGCCTGCGGAAGTGATGCGGAGCCGACGGCGACGACGGCACCTGTTACGACGCAACCTACCACTGCACCGCAGCCGACTGCGACGACTGGCGCAGGCCAGCCAACGCAGGCACCTGCAACGCCGGTAGCAAACGCCACACAGGCGGCTGCTACGGCAACAAAGGCACCAACGGGCGGAACCGATGGGCCTAGTGGTTCATTGACATGGGCTTTCTCGACGCTTGAGGCCGTATACGGCATCGGCTACGTTGGCCCGTACCGCACCAGCGCGACAAACCAGATCGGTGGCGTTGAAGAAAACTTCTTCGTCTACGAGAACGGTGACGCGATGACGCCTGAGCTGATCGACAGCTACAGCATTGACCCCGCCGGCACGAAGGTTACCTTCACGCTGAAGCCCGGAATCCCATTCCAGGCTCCTCGCGGGTTCGAAGACCGTGACTTCGGCATCATGGATGCAGCAGAAGCGGTCGAATGGTTCAACAGGTCGAACGCCACCACGAACCCTGACTCCACCTACGGAGACGCGGGTGACCTGGCAGGTATCTTCCTGGAGGCCGTGCTTGTAGACCAGTACACGTTTGAGGTCGGCCTTGTATCGCCGGTCTTCTACTGCCTGCCGATCTCTCAGTTCGGTTGTCTCTCGGCTGCTCGTGGTCCTCACAAGGTGACCACAGCTGACGAGTACGGAACTGAATGGGCACGTGCCCACCACGTCGGCACCGGTCCTTACGTGCAGGGTGAATGCACGCCTGGTGACCGTTGCACCGTCCACGCTGTGGATTCCCACTGGCGCAAGGTCGCTGACGTAGCTGAGATCACCGGTATCCAGATCCCTGAAGCCCAGACGCAGATCGCAATGATGCGCAACGGCTCAGTTGACATGGCTACCATCGACTACAAGTTGCTGCCGGACCTCGTTGACGGAACGAACTTCCGCTTCCTCGAGACGATGCCTGGTGGTTTCGTTGGTCAGTCCATCATCTTCGCAGGAAACCTCTGGGAAGAGTTCCACGCCCGCACGGGTGAGCCTCTGAACCCATGGGACTCCGCTGTTTACGCGGAGGACTACCCGTGGCTCGGTGACCCCTGGCAGGACAGCCACCCGGCTAACGTGAAGTACACCGACACGAACAACCCGGCTGGCATGACTGACATGGAACAGGCTCGCCTGGTCCGCCTGGCACTGTCGACGGCAATTGACCGTGGCGGTATCAACGACTCCCTGCTTAACGGTATCGGCACTCCCATCTACTCCGAGTACATGGGGCCGGAATACCCGGGCTGGGACGCAAGCCGCGAGACAGGCGTATGGGACGTTGACGGTAACCGCATCGACGCTTCCGGCACTGCACAGTCAGTACCGTGGGAAATCGATGACGCTGACCTTGACGCAGCAGACGCCCTGTTGACCGCAGCCGGATTCCCTGCTGCAACCCGTAAGGCTGACTTTGGCCCTCTGACCCTGCAGGCCTACGCCGCTGAGGCTGGACCTGTTGGTCTTGAGGTTGCAGACGCCATCATGTCTGACTGGGCACGTCTCGGTATCGAGATCGAAGGTCTGGTTGAGGACTACGGTGGTGTTATCAGCCCACGCATGCGCCAGAGGATTCAGTACCTCCCGGTTCTGAAGAATGGTGACGTCCACTCCAACGTTTACCCGGTGGACTGGCCGCTGCCTCTCGTTGACACGTCTTCCAGCCGCCCAGGCTGGGGCGTAGGCTTCGAGTCTCCTGCTGGAGCTCGCTGGCTCTTCCAGATGTTTGCTGAACGCGACCCTCAGGTGCGCACACAGATGCACCTTGACTGGGTTGACTACAGCATGTTCTGGGTCCAGTACGCTGGTGTCTTCCAGGTACCGAAGGGCATTGCTGTAAACAGCAAGGTCAAGTCCTGGAACGGCCGTCAGCAGCACTACTCGAACGTGTCAGGTAACCCGGAGTTCATTGTTCTGAACTAAAGGTTCTTGAACGGTCAACTGAGTAAAAGTTGATTGAATGGGCGGGGACTGGAAACAGTCCCCGCCCAACAACGAATTAATTGGCGGACATCCTGCTCCGCCGTCTGTACATGGACCCGGGTCTTCGCCGCCTTTTGGATGCCTTATATATATCTTTCAGAGTGAACACGATAGATCACTCGCAATCATCTGGGTTGGGCGAACTAAACAGGGCAGTCAGGAAACAAATCTGGAATGGCTAAGTTTCTTATAAGCAGATTCCTCTCATCTCTTATTTCGATCCTCGGAGCGACGATTGCGATCTTCGTACTCGTGCAGTTTCATAACGATCCACGAGAGTTGTTCGTGCCTGACAGCGGATATGGCATCACGCAGGAACAATGGGATCGGCTGGGGGAGCGGCTAGGTTTTAACGATCCTGTGCCTATCCAGTACATCAAGTGGATTAGCAAGGTGGTTCGGGGTGACTTGGGTGTCTCCCTGGCTCGTGATCGTCCTGTTACCGACCTGATTGCAGGCAAGATTGGCGCTACCGTGCAGCTTGCGGTAGGTGGGTGGGTGTTTGCTATTGCCCTTGGAATTCCAACTGGTGTTATCGCTGCCGTTAAACGAGGTTCCGCGTGGGACTATATAGCGCGTGGTGCCGCCATTATTGGACAGGGGGCACCGCCGTTTGTGACAGGTCTTGTGCTGATCTGGATTTTCTCCGTTTGGATCGGAAACACGCCATTGAGTTTCCTGTCATTGCCTTCCGGAGGGCGATCACCTGATTTCGACTTCAAGGAGTACATCCTGCCGTGTGTTGCGCTCGGCTGGGGTGCTGCAGCTGGACTGATGCGTCTCACGCGTTCAGCCATGTTGGAAGTGCTTGATTCAGAGTACGTTCGGCTGGCACGGGCCAAAGGCGTTGGCTGGAACACGGTGATCTTCAAACACGCATTGCGTAATGCTTTGATCGCCCCTATCACGTCGGCGCTGTTGATCTTTGCGAACTGGCTGAACGGTGCACTGGTGGTGGAGATCGTATTTGCATGGCCCGGCATTGGTTACGATGCTTTGTTCAGGGCGGTGAATGACAATGACTTTCCGTTGTTATTGGGAACAGTCTTTATCTTCATCATCATCTTCCTGGTGTTTGCTACGCTAGCGGACATCGCTTACACGGTTATTGACCCGCGCGTGCGGTTGAGTTAGGAGAGGGTTTCTTAATGGCAACCGCGCAAGAAGTGACGCAGACCGAGATGGTTCGACCGGTTACCCGTCGACGTAACGGGGTTTCAGGGATAGTTGGTTATCTCTGGTACTTGATTCGTCGCTACCCGGTTCTTCCGCTGTTCATTCTGTTCTGGTTGGTGATGGGAGCGGTGTTTGGTCCATGGTTTTCTCCGTACGACCGTGACATCGGTAACATCAAAGATCGACATCTTCCGACCTTTACGACTGGCGCTATGGACGTAGACCGGGAGACAGGGGAGCTGGTTAGGCCTGACTTCCAGAAGAACACTTGGCCTCACAGCATGTGGCCGGATGCGTTCCACCTGTTGGGTTCTGACCACGTAGGCCGTGACATGTTTACCCGTGTGTTGCACGGAGCCCGTATCTCGGTTCAGGTTGTGGCCATCTCACTTGGCTCTGGCATGATCCTCGGTATGAGCTTGGGAATTGCCGCTGGCTATTACGGCGGGATACTTGACGAGTTGGTAACGCGGTTTGTTGATATATGGAACGCGTTACCGTTCTTGATGGTGGCGCTTGTGGTGACACTGATCTTCGGGAGAAGTATCACCGTCTTGTTCTTCGTGCTAGCGCTTATTGCATGGGCAGGATTCGTGCGTGTCATTAGAGCGCAGATCCTGATTCTGCGTGAGATGGACTACGTTGCTTCAGCACGTATTAACGGGGCAAGTGACTTCCGGATCATGTTCCGGCATTTGTTCCCGGGTGTGTTGAACACTGCCATTGTTGTAGCAACGCTCAACACGAGTGGTCTTATCCTTTCGGAGTCGGTTCTGTCATTCGTGGGTGCTGGCATTCAGCCTCCGATCCCTGCGTGGGGTGTTATGACGAACCAGGGCAGAGACTATCTGTCAAACGCTCCCCATGAAGTGCTGGTGCCCGGCGGCGCAATTTTCCTGACAGTTATTGCGCTGAACTTCCTTGGTGACTGGTTGCGAGACCGACTTGATCCGAGGCTGCGACAGGTCGACTAGCTCGGTGCTCTAATTAGCGTATGAAAGCGGCCCTGTGGTTAACGCCACAGGGCC
>JAURLM010000163.1 GCA_030831265.1 Chloroflexota bacterium | reverse complement strand
GTACACGACCAACCAGGCGATGGCACGGATACCTCATGCTGCCGGGTATGCTGAGGCCGCTGTCGAGATGGCGAACACTTACCGGTCCCTGGCAGACCTGTAAGTGGGGCGTTGGTTAAAAGCCAACTGCTGGAGACTGCGCATCCAGGCTGTCCACGTAAGCCAAGAGCTCTTCCGCCCGTGCGATGATTGAGGGCAGTTTTGGCTCCTGTGCGAGCGAGATCGCCTCTTCAATGTCAGCCCGAATCAAACCTGTGTCCGCGCCAACCTGTATCAGGGTTATCGCCCGGTCAAGAAAGATCGCAGCGACTGACGGTTCCAGCTCTATCGCCTTGCTGAAATCATCCAGCGCCAGTGAAAAGTTCTGGGCCCCATCTCGCCAGAACCTCCCACGCCACCAGTAGGTTCCACCGTCATCTGGCGATATCTCAACAGCTTTGTCAAAGTTGGCAAGCGCATCTGCCAGTTCGCCACGGCCGGTGTGAACCCGACCAAGCACGATGTACGGATCGACCGAACTGTCGTCGAGGCTCAGGGATCGGTCAGCATCTCTCCCTGCGCCGTCAAGGTCGCCAAGGTTCACGCGGGCCAAAGCTCGGTGCGCATAGGCTTCGGCAAGCGTTGGACGAAGCTCAATGGCCTTGTCGAAATAGTACATAGACTCGTCAAACTGGCCCTGGTAGAGCAATGCCTGGCCAATCCCGTCCCAACCGTGTGCGAATCCCGGCTCTAGTA
This sequence comes from Chloroflexota bacterium, assembly GCA_030831265.1. GTDB lineage: Bacteria > Chloroflexota > Dehalococcoidia > Lucifugimonadales > Lucifugimonadaceae > JAJCYX01. The sequence continues at coordinate 6,246 of JAURLM010000163.1, read as the reverse complement.
ATACCACTGTTTGGAACTGTCGTTCCGCGTCCTGGTATTCACCCTGTGCCAGCAGGCTGTGGCCTCGGATGTACTCGTGAATACTCTCTGTGTCAGATTCCTGGGCTTGATCGGGCGTTGGAGATGGCAGGGGTATCTGCGTGGCCGTGGGTGCCGGGGTTGGAGACGGCTCCGGTGCGACTGTTGCGGTGGGGGCAGGTGCGGTCGTGCTCCCTTCCGGCGTGGGCGTGCCAGGAGTTTTTCCGCTGCAGGCCGCTGCGAGAATGGTTAATGAAATAGCGATTATGGGAACAATCAGTTTCATGCAATCAGCTTGCCCCGCTCACGCGGTTTCATAGTCCGATACCCGTTTCGGGACCATTTCTTTACCCCGGCCCCACTTGCCCATTGCATACGCAGATTGCCGGGAAGCAGGTTTGCCATGATGTTGCGAAATCACGGTTAGTTTCTATGAATTCGAGAGGCGGCTGATAAGAATTTCCAGTGCCAGCCGTTCGTCGAGTTTACCCGTCTTGATACCCATGTCTGCATCCAGCAATCGATGGTGCATATGCGCAAGATATGCTTTGCCGAACCGTGACGCCTGCCGGAGTGTCTTCTCCAACGCGTAGCGATTTGTCAGGCCGATACGGGTCCCGATTTCTTGCTGCGGGACACCGGCAGCATTCAATGTCCCTGCGAGTAGCACCAGCCTAACCTGTCGTGACAGCATCGAGATTATTGACCCAACGGACGTGCCGCCTTCCAGCAGGTCATACATGAGCCGCATAGCGACGCCGGGCCTGCGTTCCAGGACGGCATCGACTGCGGCGAAGATGCTTGCCTCACGTGCTTCGCCAACCATCTCGTCAACATCTTTCTGCGAGACTTCCCGTTCACCTGCAAACACGGCCAGTTTCTGGATTTCACTGTCCAACAGACGGAGGTCACCACCTGCGAGCCAGACGAGCCGGGCGATCGCATCCCGGTTTGCCGAACCACGGTGGTGGGTGAACCGGTCACGAGCCCATGCCTCAAGGGCCGGGCCGCGTGGCATTTCAAAATCGCGTATTTCAGCACCCGGCCCTGCTGCTTTGATCCCGCGTGCATTGGCACGCAGCCTGGTGGACTCGACAAATATGACATCACTCGTCCCGGGCAGGTCCGCCAGCAACGTGGACAGCTGATCCCATTCCGAACCGCGCTTGTTGCCCCGGCCATCCATCGACTCCAGCAGGCCGTAAACGAGTATTAAGCGGCGATCAGCCAGGAAAGGCAACGAACTTGCAGCTGCGATGATGTCGAACGGCTTGAACGAACTACCCTCAAGTACCGTGGTGTTCGGGTCACGTACCTCCTCTTGCCCCACTGCCATACGGGCGCGTCGAACAGCCTCGCTGATGGAGAATACGTCGTCACCGTGAAAAACTCGAATCAAGTTGCTACTTCGAATACTGTCGCTGGATTACGGCCTGAATACGAGGCCTGTTTTGCGGTTCAGAGCATATCAAGGTGTACGGTAGAAGGCAGGACTGGCGGCATGGATAACCTGTGCAGGGACGGTGTTCAGTGCTAACGAGATTGCTGTTGATGATCCCGTTTGTAGGGCAACTCCTACGGGTGTCATGGTTGCTGTTCTGGGATTCCCGGGTTTCCGTCTTCCTGAAAATTTTGCCCCTCCTGGCAGTTATCTACGTTCTGTCCCCAATTGACTTCTTGAGGGATTTCAAACTGGGAATCGGCCAGATTGACGATGTTATCGTCACAGGGATCCTCCTGACCCTGTTCGTCACGTTGTCCCCGAAAAAGATCGTACCTGAACACGCCAGTGGCAAATCTCGGAAACGCGGTGATGACGATGAGCCACCGCCAGTTGAAGGCAATTACCGGTATCTGGATGACGAATAACAGAACGCCCGCTATCACCGAAGCATCAATTGGCTGGTGTGTAACTGTGGCCGGGTTCCCGATGCTGGCTTATCCTTCTAGTTCGACTTTATTTGTAACTCGATTCGAACGCGCGGCGGGCAACACCTGTCGATAGCCGTGTTGTTCGTACATTCACCTTCAACAACACGGCAAAAGCATGCGAATTGGCATAATCGGACTACCGGGCGTAGGCAAGACAACCGTTTTCAACGCACTTACTCGCGGGTCAGCACAGTCTGGCAGTTTTGGCGGGAATCGCTCAGCGAACATCGGCGTAGCTCACGTGCCCGACAAACGGTTGGACAAATTGACTGCAATGTTTAAGCCGAAGCGCACGGTACCGGCTGAGGTCACGTACGTTGACCTTCCGGGAGCGCGGTCAGCAGAGGCTAGTGACCTGTTTTCCGGTGAGGCGATGGGACATCTGCAGAAGGTAGATGCGCTGCTTCATGTTGTTCGTGCATTTGAAGACCCGTCGGTGCCTCACGTTCTCGGATCGGTCGATTACCGTCGCGATATCGAAAAAGTGAACTTTGATGTGCTGTTTGCTGACATTTCACTGCTGGACCGTCGTATCGACCGAATCAACGAGAGCATGAAGGGATTGAAGGCTCAGGAACGTGTCCGTGCCGAGAAGAACATCGTGATCCTGCGGGAGATTCAGCAGGAAATGGAGAACGGAACTGCGGCGCGTGACCGGTCATTCACTGAGGAAGAGAAATTGGCGATATCCGACACTTTCTTGCTCAGTAAGCTGCCATTGTTGGTCGCCCTGAATATCGGTGATGATGATCTCGGTAGAGCCGATGCCCTGGAAGCAGAACTGGCAGAGCTGCTGCCCGGTTCACGCTCTGGTGGAGCTGTACTTTGCGGCAAGCTGGAGGAAGAGCTTGCGCAGATGAGCCCGGAAGAAGAGGCAGAGATGCGTGCCGGGCTGGATGCAGGGGAGTCTGGCCTGAACCGGATGATCAATCTCTCGTACAGCGTGCTCGGGTTGATATCGTTCCTGACAGTTGGGCCTGACGAAGTCCGTGCATGGACAATTGAGGTGAACACTACTGCTCCAAGAGCAGCGGGAACGATTCACTCTGACATTGAGCGCGGGTTTATTCGTGCAGAGACTGTAGGTTACGATGACTTTGTAACCGCAGGAAGCATGGCGCAGGCACGGACAAACGGTGTGCTGCGGCAGGAAGGCCGGGAATACATCATTGAAGACGGCGATATCCTGAACTTCCTGTTCTCCGTTTAACTATCTGCACTACCATCGCCACTTTCACACTCACCAGTACCTAAGGAATCGCTGTCTTGGCCGACTCGAAACAAGATGACCTGCTAACCCGCCGCAAGGTGTACATCGTTCCGTTTATTCAACCGTCACCACAGGCACCGGACGGGTTCACTCAGCGTTTCAACGCTTACTGGGAAGCTGCGGATAAGCAGATTTCTGCGCTGGAAGCCCGGGCTGGCGTGGTAAACCGGGTTTTTGCCGAAGGCGTACTCGGTCGTGGTGATGACGCACTGTTAATGCTTGAGCAGACCAACCGGCCTGCCTGGCGGATGGTCAAAGACCGCGTTGATAGCGGTGCTCGGCTTGATGAATATGAAGATGCTGATTTATTTGGAGAAGTGATTGACTGGAGCCGCTGCATGTCCGTCGGCTTCATCACGCAGAGCGTTGCAGGGGCCGTTTCTGCCTCATACCAGGATGCTGCACTCCGGCGTCAGCGTCACCTTGATAAGCGTCTTGCGGAAGGCCTACAGGAAGGCGAAGCCACTCTAATCTTGAGCGGGTCGACCGATCTGCAATTGCCGGACGATGTCGAAAAGTTCCTTGTATCACCGCCAGAACTCGACGCGCTTGAGCGATGGGTGAGAGCAGTGAACGAGGCTGCTCGGCAGCAGGCTGAAGAAGCCGCTGGTGGTGGACAGCGAGGTCCGGCTCCACAACGGCCGACCTCAGATGGCGGATCCGCAGGCAAACTCTGGACCCCGGGCAGTAATTGAACCGAGCGAGGGCGACATGACGCGCCCGGCCATTGAACAACAGTCCATCGGGCTATACGTCCACATTCCGTTCTGTGAAACGAAATGTCCGTACTGTGATTTCAACACGTATTCGGGCATTGAACGCCTGATCCCCGTTTACGTGGATGCCCTTTGCGAAGAGTTGCGGCGTTGGGCTGAACTGTTTCCGTCACACGCTTCGCGAACCGTCTTTCTTGGCGGGGGCACACCCTCATACCTGCCACCCGGTGATCTGAAGCGTGTGATGTCCGCACTCACAGGTGGATTCCCGCTGGTGGCTGATGCTGAAGTCACGCTTGAAGCGAATCCCGGTGATGTGACGCAGGAACGCGCATCTGGATGGCTGGATGCCGGGTTCAATCGTGTATCGATGGGTGTTCAGAGTTTTGATGATGAATTACTGACTCTGCTCGGCCGACGCCACACAGCGGCCCAGGCAATTGACGCATTCGAGGTCTTGCGTCGGGCGGGGTTTACCAACCGCTCACTGGACCTGATATTTGGTCTTCCGCAGCAGACGTTGCAACAGTGGATAGATTCACTGGAACGCACGCTGGAACTTTCACCTAACCACGTTTCGCTCTACGGGCTGCAAATAGAGACTGGCACACCGCTGGAGGCGTTTGTCCGGTCTGGGAAAGTCCCGCAGCCCGACGATGACCTCGCCGCTGACATGTACCTCGCAGCGAGGGAAAAACTTGCCGAAGCCGGTTACAGGCACTACGAGATATCGAACTGGGCACTGCCGGGTATGGAGAGTCAACACAACCTGATTTACTGGCGTAACGAGCCGTACCTGGGTGTCGGTCCCGGCGCTCACTCTTCCATGCTCAAGCACCGCTTCGCCAATATGAAATCGCCGCGCTGGTACGTGAGGTCGCTGGGGTTTGAGGTTCCTGCTGACGGGATTCTGAGTCTTGCGGGCTCGCAACCACGCCGGCCTGATCTGCCTAAGTCAACTCCGGGGCAAATACGAGCCATGGTTGCCGGTGGACCAGTGAACTTTGTCGAGCAGACGACACCGAGCCTTGAACTGGCTGAAACGATGATGATGGGGATGCGGCTCGATACCGGGGTGCGCGAGGCAGATTTCCGAGCACGGTTTGGAAAATCCCTGCGAGACGTCTTTTCGCGAGAGATAGACCAGATGCTCGCCGCAGGACTGATCGAGGAAGACGCGGACGGCATCAGGCTCAGCTTTGATGGGAAACTTCTAGGCAACGAAGTGTTTGGCGTCTTCGTAGCCGCTGCCGAGTCTATGCTCCTGGCCGAGTAATTTGCCTCTGGTCTTCCCGCCCGGAGACGCAAACTCCTGCAGATGGTGAGAAATTAGCGCAATGTTTGTCATAACTACAGCAGGTCACGTAGACCACGGCAAATCCACACTCATCCGCGCCATGAGCGGGATCGATCCCGATCGTCTTAAAGAAGAAAAGGCGCGCGGGATGACCATCGAACTTGGATTCGCGTGGGTCACGTTGCCATCCGGTAGAGAGATAAGCATCGTCGACGTTCCAGGTCATGAGCGGTTTGTGCGGAACATGCTGATGGGCGTTGGAGGCGTGGACCTTGCGCTGCTGATCGTCGCCGCCGATGAAGGCGTGATGCCTCAGACTCGCGAGCACCTGGCAATTCTCGATCTCCTGAACGTTCACCATGGGATAACGGTCATAACCAAGGCTGATCTTGTCGATGAAGACTGGCTGATGCTGGTCACTGCGGACATAGAGGAAGTTCTTGAAGGGACATCGCTGGCAGGTTCGCCAATGTTGCCCGTATCAGCCACGACGGGGCAGGGCATACCAGAGCTTCTCACAGAGATTGACCGGCAGCTTGACGAGATAGAGGTTCATGCGGATCTTGGCCGACCGAGACTGCCTGTGGACCGCGTGTTCACCATGCCCGGCTTTGGTGCAGTTGTCACTGGCACACTGGCAGGTGGAAGTCTGCGTGTAGGGCAGGAGATTGAGCTGTTGCCTGGTGGAAGACGCGCCCGCATTCGCGGACTGCAGTCTCACCAGTCGTCCGTGGATACGGCTCAGCCGGGGACGCGGGTAGCGGTCAACCTGAGTGGCATCGAGCATCACGAGATTGAACGTGGTGATTTACTGACGGTGCCGGGCTGGCTCCAGCCGTCGGACGCATTTGATGCTTCACTCCGAGTGATTGAGGGTGCGCCACGGCCTGTTCGCCACAACCACCATCTTGAGCTCTTTGCTGGTAGTCGTGAAGTTCCGGTCACTGTGCGCGTGCTCGAAGGCAATGAGATTGCACCGGGTCAGACAGGCTGGGTGCAATTGAAGACTACCG
>JAURLM010000162.1 GCA_030831265.1 Chloroflexota bacterium | reverse complement strand
GGCGGCGGCTCGTTAATGGAGCCGCCGCCTTTTTGTTGCTGTGACTACGGATGCCTACGGAACCAGCATCACGCGCTGGGCCACCGTGCCTTCTTCCTTGCCGTGCCAGTCAGCGAATTCAAAGGCTTCGTTGATCTGCTCCAGCGGAAACGAGTGCGAAACGATGTTCGACAGCGGGTACTTGTCCTTCGTGCGAACAAGGAACTGTAACGCAGCCTCGATGATCCACGGGTTGTAGTGAACTGTGCCGAACCACTTGAGCTGCTTGCCAATGACCTTCGACGCTGGCATGGAGATTTCGCCAGGAACGATGTTGCCGATGTCGATGTACTTGCCGTTCTGGCGAACCATGTCGATGCCTTCAATGGTCGCGGCAGCAACACCAACCACTTCGACTACAACATCTGCGCCAATCCCAGAGGTCAGTTCCATCACACGCGCAACACGCGCTTCAGCCGTCGGGAAGTCACGCATGGATATTGTGCTGGTAGCACCGCATTTACGAGCCATCTCCAACCGCCCCGGCTGACCGTCAATGACGATCACCTGCGAAGCACCCATGTCACGCGCTACCGCTGTGGCGTAGATGCCTAGACCACCGGCTCCCTGGATAACGACGGTATCGCCAAAATGCACGCGTGCGCGCTCCATGCCGAAAAGCACCTGAGCCAGGGCACAGTTGACCGGCGGAATCGCCTGATCAGGCAACTCATCCGGTACCTTGTAGACATAGTGGCCGGGTTGCAGGTAAAAGTACTGCGCCATACCGCCGTCGCAGTAAGGGTAAGCTTCGAGACCTGCCATGTTGCGCCGGAAACGGTGCTGGCAGGCATGGTGTTCACCGCGGACACAGTGGTAGCAGCGGTTGCAGGGGAAGATGAACGGGAAAGCAACCCTGTCCCCCTCTTTGAGCGGACGACGGAGCGAATCGAAGCTGACACCTTCACCAAGAGAGTGAACCACACCTGTGAATTCGTGTCCCAGGACTCTCTGCTTCGGATTCGCCACAGGCTTGCGGTCTCCCTCGACGCGCCAGCCATGCAACTCGGAACCGCAGATCATAGCCCCGGTGTTCTTGATAAGGATGCCACCGGCTTCAACCTCCGGTGTGGGGTACTCCCTGAGATCAAACGGAGTTCCGGCCTGAGTGAATACTGAGACCAGGCCTTTTGGCATTTTTGTGCCCCTTTCCCGCCTTGTTACAAAGGTGCATGTGATTTGGAACCAGATCGAACAATTGTGATTGGTGGATTGTCACAGATTCTTCGGGCATTGGGCAGGTCAATTTCACCGACAGGAACCACCAGTAAATGGTCATAGCGAAGCAACGACCGCAAAAACGGCGCTATACTCCCATCGCTTGAGAAAGGAGGTTTCGGACGTGTCATCGCCCAGCCTCCCACAGACTCCGAATGTTCGCTCGGCTACGCTTCTGAAAATCTGCCACCCGGGAATTTACCTGAAAGGATCAACATGCTTGAACGATTCCACGTACCAAAGGACATAGCGGTACACGTCAACGCGGAAGACATGAACGCAACAGTTGTAGACATCTTCCTGAAAATGGGAATGTCACAGGCAGATGCTGAACAGTCAGCAGATGTCCTTGTCTACGCCGATATCCGCGGTATCGAGTCCCACGGCGTGAGCAACATGCTCCGACGCTACGTCGAATCGTTCCAGGAAGGCTCGATGAACCCGCGGCCAAATGTACGGGTTGTACGAGAAATGCCTGCTGCGGCGACCATTGACTGTGACGGTGGTCACGGCCTGGTAGTTGGCCCAATGGCGATGAACATGGCCATTGAACGAGCCAAGCAGTACGGCATCGGCACGGTCACCGCAATGAACGGCCGCCATTTCGGAGCCTGCGCATACCATGCTTCAATGGCGCTCAAGCACAACATGATTGGCCTCGCCATGACCACCGGTGGCCTGAACGTCCTGCCGGTCCACGGATCCAAGCCCCTGGTAGGCCTGAACCCCATTGGTATCGCTGCTCCCACCGACAAGGAGCCTCCGTTCATCTTCGACGCTTCAATGTCATCCGTAGCCGGCAACAAGATTGCACTAGCTCAGCGGCTCGGCGTACCCGTAATGCCGGGCTGGATCGCAGACGGCGAAGGCAACCCGATCATGCAGGAGCAGCAGGTCCCAGAAAAATGGGCCATGCTGCCAACCGGTGCGACACGCGAACTCGGCGCACATAAGGGCTACAGTCTGGCCGTAATGGTCGAAATCCTCTGCGGAATCCTCGGCGGCACTGGAGCAGGAACGCACCGGTCCCAGGGTGCGGCGCACCACTTCATCGCCTACAACATCGAGGCATTCACGGACGTTGCCCATTTCAAGGCGCAGATGGACGAGTACATGCGCGAACTCCAGGACAGCCCGACAGCTCCCGGTCACGACCGAGTTGTCTACGCAGGGTTGCCTGAGCACGAGGAAGAGATTGAGCGGCGTGAGCACGGCATTCCGTACCACCCGGAAGTCATCGACTGGTTCAAGGCCACATGCGGGGAGCTGGACATCCCGTGGAGGCTTACGAAGTAGCAGGGCAGTGCTCGGGGTATTCCCCGGCGAACAATTGACGCCAGGTGTCAGGAGAAACAGATATGCCGAAACGAATCAACAAAGCGATTGAGCTTCTGGAGAGCGGCCAGCAGGTCTACATGACCCACGCTGAAGAACTCACCTATGACTGCGGTCGTGAGATGTCCCAGACGTGGGCAGACGTAATCCACATGGATTTCGAGCACCACTTTTTTGACATCGGTGGCCTTACCCAGTTCATGAAGGGTCTGAAAGACGGAGGCCCAACACCGAGTGGTCACCTGACTCCAACAGTGTTGACGACGCTGCCTTCAAACTGCATCACCGTCGAAGAGGTACGCGCCAATGCATGGCAGATGCGGCACGTACTCTCAACTGGAGCACACGGCATACTGCACACCCACGCTCGCGACCCCGAGGCAGTGAAGTGGTTCGTTGCAGCCTGCCGCTACCCGTTCCAGGCACTAGGCCGTGACGAACTACCGGAAGGCATCCGAGGAAGCGGCGGTCAGTTGCAGCCATCAGCTATCTGGGGAGTCGACCCTGCGACGTACACCAATCTCGCAGACCCGTGGCCGCTAAACCCGAAGGGCGAGCTACTGCTTGGCCTGAAGATCGAAGACCGCCACTGCCTGCCAAATGTCGACCGCACGGCGGCAGTCCCCGGAATCGGCTTTGCCGAATGGGGCCCCGGTGACATGGGAATGTCGTTCGACGAGCCGGACGCACACGACCCGCCGTACCCGGAATTCATGAACAACGCCCGCAACACCGTGAAGAACGCCCTCGACAAGAACGGCGTGGCCTTCTACAGCGGCTGGAACGACACATCAATGACGGAAGAGCAGCGCATCAAGTTCATCATTGAAGAGCTCGGCTCAAAACTAATCGGAGCGCCAACTCGTGAGGTTGCAGACATTGGTCGAAAACTAACTGGCAGGACGATGCCGGTCTAAACCCGCATTCGCAACACGACGCGGATTCAACGAGTAACAACAGGAAAACAAATGCCAAAACGAATTAACCGCTGTATCGAATTGCTGGAGCAGGGCGAAATCCTGTACTACACGGGAACGGGACCACTCACATACGAAAATGGCAAGAAGCAGGCTAAGACCTGGGCTGACTTCCTGATTACAGACTTCGAGCACTACCCTTTCAACACACAGGGTTTGCGTGAGTTCATGCAGGGACTGGTAGACGGAGGCCCGACGAACGCGGGCCACCGAACGCCGACAGTCATCTCAACTCTCCCGTCAAACTGCCGTACGGTAGATGAGGTGCGAGCGAACGCTTGGCAGATCCGGCAGGTACTGTCCGCAGGTGTCCACGGGATCCTGCACACACACGCCCGGCAGGCTGATGCGGTCCGTGCATTCATTGAGGAATGCCGATACCCCTTCCAGAAAGACGGACTAGACCGAGGCCTGGTGCAAGGACAACGTGGTGCAGGTGGCCAGGGCTACCCGGCGGAAATCTGGGGTGTCACTCCACAGGAGTACACGAAACTCGCTGACCCATGGCCACTGAACCCTAATGGCGAGCTACTTATCGGCCTGAAGCTCGAAAGCCGAGAATGCGTGGCAAACGCAGACTTCATCGCAAAGGTTCCCGGTCTGGCATTTGCCGAATGGGGCCCCGGTGACATGGGCATGTCCTACGGTTACAGCGACCAGCATGACCCGCCTTACCCGCCAGAGATGGAGAACGCCCGCAAAGTGGTCAAGAAGGCCTGTGATGACAACGGCCTGTTCTTCCTGAGCTCATGGAACGAGAAGTCCAAGACTACAGAGGAGAACGTGCAGTTCATGTTGGACTGGGGAGTGCGAATCATCTCCGGTGGCGGCGAAGAGGCAGCAAAGATCGGTCGCAAGAAGACCGGTCGAAAGATGCCTGTCTAGCAGCATTAGTCGGCAACAACGAAATCACGACGGGACCAGCCCAACACGATGCCAGCACCCGGATATTCCGGACACGGCGCCGGGACTGGTCCCGTCTTCGCGTTACAGTTCAACCCTCAGAACAGTAGCCACCAGAGGCCTTTCCAACAACCCTGAAGGCCCATTGCCTCATCCGCTATCACCCAAACGCCTGTGCGTCGATCTTGGAGGGCAGAGCCATTTCCCAATATGAAAGCGGTTCGCACTATCAATGTTATGTAAAACAGGAAGTCGCCTGGACCTCTTCTCACGCGGAAACCGGCTGGGTCTCCAGTGATCCTGTATCGCATCCAATCTCGCTGGATACATCGTCCTGCACATCGACACTCGTACCTGCTTCTGCTGACGGTATCCACGTGCCTACCAATGGCCGCCAGATGCTAGCCTTATCGAGATAACCGCAAACCAGTTTCGCCACGCTCTGAGACGAGTGCTGGGCGACATAATGTAAAAACATGACATTTCTCCGTCGTCTGTTACCACTTCTGCTGGCCACCACTGCAATAACCGCCTTTGCGTGCAGCTCGGCCACCCCAACTGCCACTCCCGACCCCAAACCGGTAATCCTCCCGGACGGAACCGTGGCAACAGCAACGCCCGGCCCTTCAGCAGAACGTCCCGACGCAGTACCGGAGGACCTGGCGATCATCTGGGAAGCCTATCGCCTGCTGCAGAACGAGTACGTCGACGATACAAAGATCGACCCGGAAGCTATTTCTGAAGCCGCCGTCCGCGCCATGATCGACCAGCTTGGCGACCGTTTCACGGCGTATATCTCGCCAGCAACATTTGCTATTGAACAGCAGAGCTTCGCAGGAAACTTCGAGGGTATCGGTGCACAGGTTGAGATGTCGCCGGACAGGACTGTGGTCATCATCACGGCCCCACTTGACGGTAGCCCTGCTGAAAAAGCAGGAATCAGGCCCGGCGACAAAATCCTTGCCGTAGACGGTGAAGATGCCCACGGCTGGAGTGTCATTGATGCTGTCAACAAGATTCGCGGCAAGCGCGGTACACCTGTCACCCTCACGATTGAGCACGTTGGCAGTGCCGCAGCGGTGGACATCACCATAATCCGGGACACTATCGATCAGCCAAGCGTCCGCGCACGCATGCTGAACCCGGAAGACGGCCCTTACGGCGTTGTGCGCATCGAAACCTTCACTGCGGAGACGCACGCTGAACTGAAGGTCGCAATGCTTGACCTCATAGCCCAGGGCGCACCCGGAATCATCATTGACCTTCGTGGCAACCCCGGCGGCCTCTTGACGGCTACTGTGAACGTCGCATCCGAATTCCTGACCGATGGGCTTGTCACCTATGAAATTGACGCTCACGGGACACGCCGGGACTGGCCGGTTCGAGAAGGAGGAATGTTCCCTGACATCCCTCTTGTTGTGCTGGTCAACGGCTACTCTGCCAGCGGCTCAGAAGTGTTGTCGGGCGCTTTGCAGGATCACGGCCGGGCACTGCTGATAGGCACAAGTACCTTCGGCAAAGGATCAGTCAACATCATGCGCCAGCTCTCCAACGGAGGCGGCGTCTACCTGACAATCGCCCACTGGTTCACCCCGAACGGCAGGCTGATTGAAGATGAGGGGCTGCAGCCAGACATCGTCGTGGAGCTGCCAAAGAACGGCAATCAACTGAACTTCGATGAAGACCTTCAGATGAGCGCAGCCATCAAGCAGTTGAATTACCAGACAGCAAACGCTGAATCCGCAGCAGTGAAGTAGCGACGTGCGCAATAACGCTGCAATCATCGGATTAAGATTGCAGCGGGTAAATCCTGCGCCGCACTGGTGAAAGCTGACAGTGCTGCATGTTCGGCTTTGCGCTTACACTGGGGAGTTATGGCCGACAAACCAACTGACTCCACCATATCCACGAACCGCCGGGCGCGGTTCAACTACGAGATACTCGAAACCTTCGAGGCGGGCATCGTCCTCACAGGTTCAGAGATCAAGTCGGTACGGGCACGTCATGTCAACATTGCAGAGGCATACGTGCAGGTCAGGAACGGTGAGGCATGGATGCACAACGCCAACATTGCTCAGTATCCTGCCGCCGGTCCATTCGGGCAGCATGAGACAACTCGTCCCCGGAAGTTACTGCTGCACCGAAAGCAATTGCGAGAAATACAGGACCAGGTAAACCGACAGCGACTGTCCGTAATCCCACTCCGCATGTATATCAAAGGCCGCGTCGCAAAGGTTCTGATAGGACTCGGACGTGGCAAGACCCAGGTAGACCGCAGAGAGACGATCAAGCAGCGAGACGCCCAGCGAGAAATGTCACGCGCCATGCGGGTAAAGACGTAAGCGCTGCGCCACGCTTTCGATAACGCGTCCTGTTGGTAATCTCACCCGGGCATAAACTGGTTTCGAATCCAAAACTTGGTTGTTTTGCCGCATACATCTGCTCTGGCAACTGACCAGTAAACCGTTACAATTGCAGGGTTCGGTCCGGCTCCGAGCATTCTGAATACGACCTGTGCCCTCTCAGCGCACCGTTTCATGCAGTGCGCTGCGCCTCTCCCGGACCATGTCAGAGATGCCGACGTAGCTCAGTGGCAGAGCAGCTGTTTCGTAAACAGCAGGTCGGCGGTTCAAATCCGCCCGTCGGCTCCATCTCCTCACGCTTAACGCAGGTCGCAGTCGATGCCCGCCTCTGCGCAGTACGACTCGAACCACTCCACTACTTCCCGGTGGTAGGGAATCCCTTCCTTGCGACGCTTCGCCTCTTCCTCCGCCTCCAGCAGCCCCGCGTAGACGACCCTGTTGAAGCCCTTTGACGGCGGCACGGCCACGATGAACTTGAGCAGGTCGTCCATGTCCTGCTTGAACTTCGCCAGGTCGGTAAACGCCTCGATCTGGTATGCCATGAAGAAGTGACCGCCGTGGCGGGATCCTGTGACCGGTCCCGGGCCGAGACCGGTAAAACCGTTGCAGATAATCTCGTTCATCATGGCGAACCCAAAGCCCTTGTGAGACCCGTTCTCCCGCGTGCCGCCAATGTGCAGTAAGTGATACTCGCCCACAGGCGGAGCCGGAACTTCTTCAAGAATGGGCTCACCGTCCTTGGTCGCAATCCAACCCGGAAGAATCGTCGAACCGGTACGGCGGGAAAGGCCGATCTTGTTGTTCGCCACCTGCGTGGTAGCAACATCGAACAGGAACGGCGGCATGGTTGCGGCCGGTGCTGCGTATGCGATGGGATTGGTTCCCATGACGGGTTTCGACCCCCATGTCGGTATGGTCTGGAGCGCGCCACCTGCCGTCATGCAGTGCCCCACCATGTCGGCCTCAGCCGCCTGCATGGCGTAGTAGCCGCAGCCTGCAAGGTGACCTGTCGAATGCACGCTCACCGCACCCATGCCGTGCTTGCTAGCCTTCTCGATAGCCATCTCCATTGCCCACGGCCCAACCTCGGTCCCAAGAGCGCCGTCACCGTCAACGAGTGCGGTTGTGCTTGTCTCTCTTTCAATCTTGAAGTTGGGGCGGGCGTTCAGCGTTCCTTCACCGTATTCGGCGACGTATCGGCGCAGGCCGTTCGAGACTCCGTGTGACTCATTGCCTCGCAGGTCGTTCATCATCAGGACATCTGTGGAGGCACGCGCACCTTCGGACTGCACGCCGGAATGCTTGAAAATCTCCTCCGTGACGTGCCGCATCTTCTCTTCCTGCACGTAGACCCTGTCCTTCTCCGGGACCTTGAATCTTTCAAGCATTTTTATACCCTCCGAACATAACGAGATGAAGAGATTGCAGCATGGCGACAACCGCAGGTGGACGCCGACAGAATACCGCGAATCGGTGCAAAAGGAGGCGGTTACGGAAATCTTCGATAACGGTAACTCGAAAACAAAAAAGCCCCCTCGACTGTTACGCAGAGGGGGCTTTCTATTTCATCTCAGGTCAGGGTATGGCCTGGTGGAACTACTTCTTGGGAACTGCAGGGCTGTATGTCACAGTAGAAGCCTTCGTCATCGCAGCCACCCACTCGTTTCCGCTCAGCAGCGGAGTGGTCTTTACTGACGCAACGGCGCCACCTGCGGACAGCGCTATCGAAATAGCCGCTATCGTCGTGTTGTCTGCAGTTTCTACGACCAGTGCGACGTCGAATTCACCAAACGCGTAGCCTGCCGCGAGCACCTTGGAACCGGTGGACTTCGCAATCATCTCACTGTTGGTTTTCAGCCGGTCCTGAGGGTTCTTCATCTGAGCTGCAAGCGACTCTTTCGTGTAAGAGAGCTGCATTAAGTACAGAGCCATGGTTGAGTTAATTCTTCCAAGCAATCTAGCTATCGTGCCATTAGCCGAATCGCAACTTGGTCATAGTGTGTAGGCACAAGACAATCAGTCTACGGGGGAAGACAGGATGGAGATAGCTGAGGATTTGTGTCCCCGCTCTCTTACTGCCAGCCTTTTTCCTGGACGAAATCCCACTTCCATGATTCGTCCGGCTCGATCGACCGCATCACGGCGTGACCAGTCTCTTTGAAATGCGCAGTAGCGTGCTTGTTGGGAGAGTTATCGCAGCAGCCGACCTGTCCGCATACCAGGCACATACGCAGGTGCACCCACGATGAGCCCATCGACAGACATTGCGGACAGCCTTTTTCGTATGCGGCCTTCGCCTGTTCGTCGGTCACCTTAATCAAGTCAGCCATAAAAACTCTCCCAATCCTACAAACGCAGTGATCTCAATGATGCAATCTTCAATAACCGGCTCAACCATAGGTCAGTAATAGCAACCCACCTGCCGCCACTTGTCCGACGGAATCTTACCGCTTCATATATGCCCACAGTCCGCCTGCGTCTTCCACACGTCACAGGACAGTGACAACAAAAAGCCGGTACTGAGACAAGTCAGTACCGGCTTAGATGCAATTGGTTGGCCGGGGATTCGTCCCCATGCCGTGCTACTTGGGTTCAGTCATAGAGAGCGGCTCGAGTATTTTGTCCAGCTCTGCGTCGCTCAATTTCGTCTCACGCAGCGCAACCTGTTTGATCGTCTCGCCGGACTCCGATGCCACGTGCGCAATCCGCGCCGCCTCGTCGTAGCCGATGATCGGTGCAAGCGCTGTGCATATGGCAAGTCCCTGCATCACCATGTCCGGGCCTTTGTTCGTGGCTACAAGCCCGTTCACGCACTGTCGTGCGAAGTTTTCGCAGGAGGCAGCGAGCAGGTCTATCGACTCCAGCAGGTTGTGCGCCGCAACCGGCATCATGACGTTCAGTTCAAAGTTTCCTGACTGACCCGCAATGGCGACCGTGGCGTCGTTGCCGATGACCTGCGCACAGACCATCGTGAGTGATTCTGCGATAACCGGGTTGACCTTGCCCGGCATGATGGAAGAACCAGGCTGCACCTCTGGCAACTGGATCTCGCCGATACCCGCACGCGGTCCGCTACCAAGCCAGCGAACGTCATTACCGATCTTGAGCAGGCTCACGGCGACAGTCTTGAGCGCACCGGATGCCATGACAACACCGTCAATGGTCGATTGTGCCTGGAAGTGGTTATCGGTCTCTTTCAATTTCAGGCCGTTAAGCTCTGACAGTCTGGCGATAACTCGTTTTCCAAACTCCGGGTGCATGCCGATTCCGGTACCGACGGCCGTTCCACCGAGTGCGAGCGTGCACATTTCGTCGAGTGCCACCTGCACACGTTTTCGCCCGTTCGCAAGCTGGCCTGCGTAACCCTTGAACTCCTGGCCCAGCCTGATTGGCGTCGCGTCCTGCAGGTGGGTGCGCCCGGTCTTGACCACATCCCAGAATTCCTTCGACTTGGCGTTCAGCGAGTCCTCAAGCTCCTTCATTGCAGGGAGCAGTCGGTCATTGATAGCGACAGCGGCGGCGAGGTGAATAGTGGTCGGTATGACGTCGTTTGATGACTGTCCTTTGTTCACATGATCGTTGGGGTGGACCGGTGTCCGCGTGCCCAGTCCGCCGCCCAGCGACTCGTTCGCCACGTTTGAAATGACTTCGTTGGCGTTCATGTTGGTAGATGTCCCCGACCCGGTCTGGAAGATATCCACCACGAACTCGGAGTCGAATTCACCGTTAATGACTCTCTGGGCCGCTTCGACTATCGCCTTGGATAGATCCGGCTCCAGGACGCCAAGTTCCAGGTTCACCACCGCAGCGGACTGTTTAATCTGTCCGATTGCCTTGATGAAGGACCGCCCGAAACGAAGGTTTGAAATAGGAAAGTTCAGCTTTGCGCGCTGAGTGTTTCCTCCGTAACAGGCACCGGCTGGAACTTCCAGCTCACCCATGGAGTCACGCTCGCGTCGCATCTCGGACGGTGACATTTTTCGCTCCCTGACAACAAGTTTCGCAATAGCGGCGGTGGGCCAAACCCGCCCCAATTAGCCCGAACGAACAGGACTGAATTTTGAAGTTTCCAGGACCAGTTCCCAATAGTAACGGAGAGAACAGCCAGCAGATTGGGCAACTGAGGCGTTGCGCTGCGTCCGATCAGTCTCGAAATGTGCAAGAAATTCGAAGATCAAGGATGGTCCGTCAGCGCATCCAACCCGTAATCCAATTCAAGCACATCCCTCTGACCAAGCGGGATGGCAACAATGAGGAAACCGGAATGAAGATGCACGGAACCAGCAAAAGCGTCATTTCACCGTTCGACGCAGTAAAGCACGCTCGCCAGAGACTGGACATGGAACGGAGCCTGGAGCAGGTATCGGAGTCGCTATTCGACACCATCGTCAAGAACGAGATTGGTGCGGCAACGGTGCTCGCAACCCGGATGTTGGGTAATTACGAGAAGGCCGCAGACACCGTCTTCGTGGCATTGGAGAACGCTCGCTCCGAATTCGGCGAGTACGACGGTTCAAGCAGCCCGCGAGAGTGGGTGCTTGGTTATGTAGCAGAAGAAGCGGTGCGCCGGTCAACCATGCAGACCTCGCCCGCACGCTGTGACAGCGAATCACAGCACAAAACCGGGGAAACCCTCCAGTCCCTCGGACCTGATCGCCGCCTCGCCGTTATCCTTACCGATGTGGTGGGGATGACGGACGAGGCGGCAGCACGGATTTCCGGCATAAAGCTGTCAACCCTGCGTCATAGCGCATCTGTGGCGCAGGCGTGGCTTGCTAACCAGTTGAACATGGACGGCCAACACCGGCAGCGTGTCGACGGAGCCG
>JAURLM010000161.1 GCA_030831265.1 Chloroflexota bacterium | reverse complement strand
GGTGATTGGAGATGCGGCTCTCAAGGTGCTGCGCGAACTAAAAGAAAAAACTCCCTCCCGTTGGAGGGAGAGAGTCTTATTCATGCGAACACCAAGCTACGCAGCGTAAAAACTACTCGACGCGGCGGATGAAGTACTCATTACCGTAGTCGAGCATCCGCTGAACAACCTCATCAGACAGGTTCTTCAGGTAGATCACGCTCGCCCATGCGGAGGCAAGGGCGGTCTGGATATCCACCAGGGTCATTGGCCGGTTGCCGTTTGCCAGCAGCAGCCTGAACACCGCCTCGGAGATCGGCGTGCCCGGCAGCAAGTAGTCCGGCTCCTTCGAGCATATGGACGAGACTATCTTCATCATCTCGGACGGCGTGCCAAAGGTTGATGGCAGTTCGTCTGCGCTGCCGCCAAGCTGCGCCATGCCGCGTGGTGACATTCGGGAATATACCGAGTATGTGAACGACCGGCCGGCCGCTTCGAATGCCTTGATGTCGATGGAATATTTGGCCTGCTGGTCGACCTTGCTGGCTTCGACTGCGCCTGTAGAACTTTCGAGGGTCATGGGGTTCCTGCTGTTTCCGTTCGCGGTGGGTTGTGTGCTGGGACGTGCCCGGAGCGGTCCGTCAGTGCTAGCGGTGAGGAAAAACATCCTCCGGCCAGTCCAACATCTCCACGGTTACCGTTTCGCCAGCTTCCATTTTACTCACATCATCGGGACATATAGCGAGTCCATTCGCAAAAGCCATGGATGTAAGTGCGCCAGAACTCTGCGTGCCGGTGCTTCGAGCACGTAAAACGCCGTCCGGCGCCTGGTAAACGATGACCCTTGCGTAAACTCGCCTGCCGTCGAAATTGTTCACCGGGTCATCGAGAATTGCCTGCACCGTTGGCTTTGGCAACTCGCCTCTGCCCATCATCACATGGATAGCGGCGCGACCAAACTGCTCAAAGGCGACCATTGCGCTCACAGGGTTGCCGGGCAGTCCCAGGTGCGGCACCTTGCGCCCGCCGGGGCCGTTAAGCGTGCCGAATGCCAGCGGCTTGGCGGGTCGCATCCGAACCGACCACAGGGCGATGGCCCCGTTTTTCGCCAGCACGTCCTTCACAACGTCATAGTCGCCCTTCGACACACCTGCTGATGTGACGATCATGTCCGCGGTCGCAAGTGCCCCTGCAAGCCGTTCCTGCAGCGACTCGATGGTGTCCTTTGCGATTCCTGAAATCTTTGGGATCCCGCCGTAGCGCTTGACCTCAGCCGCGATGCTGTACGCATTGGAGTTGTAAATCTTGCCGGGCTGATGCGGCTCACCGGGAGTCATCAGTTCATCGCCGGTCGAGATGATTGCCACCACAGGTCGGCGGTATGCGCGCACTGTTCCGCGGCCAAGAGATGCCGCAACGCCAATGGCACCGGGCCGAAGCCGCGTACCGGCTTTCAGCACCATTTCGCCCTTGGCAATGTCCTCGCCAGCGGCACGGATATTGTCGCCTGGTTTTGCAGTCAGCTTTATGCCGATGCTGTCCTGTGCGTCAACATCACCCTTCGCCCTGCGTTCCAGTTCATCCGTGTCCTCGAACGGCACGACGGCGTCCGCTCCCTGCGGCAACGGCGCGCCGGTCATGATACGTACGACCGATCCGGCGACGAGCGGGCCTTCCGGCAACGCACCTGCGGCGACTGTGAACGCAACAGGGAGTTCCACGGCAGAGGAGGCTGATGCGCCGACGAGGTCTGATGACAGCACTGCGTAACCGTCCATTGCCGAGTTTGGCAGCGGCGGCACGTCAAACGGGGCGACAAGGTCTTCAGCGAGCACCATATCGAGCGCGTCGATCAGGTCAACTTCCACTGGGTCGAGGCGAGAGAAGTAGGAGAGGATGCGCTCGCGGGCCTCTTCGACGCTGAGCATCTCCGCATCGTAGTGATGCCGATGCGGCCGGTCATGGTGAGGCTTGCTGTGCTCGTGTTGTTTGTCAGGAGTCATGGCAGAAAGTGTACGCGGCGCAAGCATATTGCGGCGACTGCAGATCACATGCCGTGGAGAAACCGGCCAGCCGTTGCCTACAGTCAGTCGAGGGGACACCGTTTTCTCGAATCGCTTGCCTCTTACCATGAGGCGGGGAGAAGGTGAGCGGTGTTCACAGTGCCCGCACATCCAGCGGACTGTGCAGGCCTGATAAATCAAGTTCGTATATACAAAGCACTGCGTTTGCCGGAAAATGTCCATGCTCATGATACGCGGAGCGCTGGGTCGACTGACGACTTCACAGGCCGACGATAAGTAGATAGAATCGTTGGCAACACTCGGATGTATTAGCGAACATCGCAGTTCGTATCACCGAATCGCCCTCGGATATTTGACCGAGGTACAAGGAGCAAGGGCGGACATGCCCAGGTATTTCGCAAAACGGCAGGCAGAAAAACGGAGCATTGCGGAGCAGAAACGCGGACGGCTCCGCAAATTGCTCTCGAAGACCAAGAACTAGTTTCTGGCGGTCCCTCATGGGACACGCCAGCCCCGGGTGTTAGACAGACTAGCTGCGCAGTGTTGCGCCTAGCTGGTGCTCCAGGGCTCGCAGGATGGACGATTCTGCCTTGACCAGTTCGTCGGCGGTCAGCGTTTTGTTCGGTGACTGGTAGACGATTCGCACCGCCATCGACTTCTTGCCCTCCGGCATGCCCTTGCCGTCGAACACATCGAAGACCATCGCAGATGAGACCAGCTTGTTCCTGCGAGCTATCGCCGTCACGCTTCCGGCGGGCACGTCACGGTCAACCAGCAGCGACAGGTCACGTGCTGAGTCCTGGTAACGAACGATTGCCGAGTAGACGTCAGCGGGGCCAACCGACTGCGCCACGGACAGCAGCGCACCGAGGTCGAGTTCAAACATAGCGACCGTCTCGTCAATGTCCGTGGCCTTAAGGACTTCGCCACGCACCTCGCCGACAACCCCGATTCGGACCCCGCCAGCCGTGGGAACGGTGATTTCAGCTGCCCTGCCGGGAACCAGCGCAGGGTCATCCACAGGGGCAAACAAGCCCTCGACGTGCAGTTCGGCCAGAACGGCCTCGACTGCGCCCTTTGCGTCGTAGAAATCCACGGACCGCGCCGCTTCAGACCAGTTAGCTTCGTTCGCGGGACCGGAAAACGCGCCGACGATCATTACTTTCTCGATGGGCAAGCCTTCTCCCGCGCTGGCAAAAACATGACCTGCCTCGAACAGGGCGACTGGCCCGCGCCATGTGCGCAGGTTGCGTTCGACCGCCGCCAGCACGCCGTCTCGGAGCGAACGCCGCATGACGGTGTGGTCTGCGGAGATGGGGTTCATGAGTGTCACATGCTCAAGGCTGCTGTCCGGCAGCGGCACCCGCGCCTCCTTCGCCTCGCTGGTCGCAGAGTAGGAAATAATCTCCTGCATCCCGGCGCGCACCAATGAATCGGCAACACGGTTTTTGACCTTGATTTCAGACCGCGGCTTCCACGAGGGAACGTGTCCACCCGGAGGAGTGACCGGGATCTCGTCATAGCCGACGATGCGGGCGATTTCTTCTATGAGGTCCTCAGGTATCGTCACATCGGGTCGCCAGTACGGGACGCTGGCGTCCCAGCCTTCACCGGTGTCTGAAACGGCAATTCCGAGCGATTCCAAAGTGCTTGCGACGATGCTTGCTGGAAGCTCTGTGCCAAGCACGCGGGCGAGTTTCTCTTTCGACAGGAAAACTGTCTGCTGCTCGCTGCCTTCGCCGGGGTTTTGGTCTATGAATCCGGCCGCAGCCTCTCCCCCGGCCACTTCAAGTATCAGCTTTGTCGCCCGCTTGAGCGCAATCTCGGCCAGCCCGGAGCGCAGACCTTTTTCGAAGCGCAGCGTCGCCTGGCTACGAAGTCCAAGCGTACTTGAAGTCCGGCGGTTGTTCGGGCCATTGAACGTGGCCGATTCCAGCAGCACGGTGGTCGTTCCCGTATGTATCTCGGAGTTGGCGCCTCCCATCACACCGGCGAGGCCGATGCCGCGCCCAGGGTCTGCGATGAGCAGCATATCGGTGTCGAGTTTCCGCTCCTGGTCATCGAGCGTGACGATCTTTTCGCCGGGCTTTGCACGACGCACGATGACGGCGTGGTCGGACACGCGGTCGTAGTCGAATGCATGCAGCGGCTGACCTAGCTCGAACATGACGTAGTTGGTGACATCGACGATATTGTTGATGGGCCGTTCGCCAATGGCGCGCAGCCGTTCGGCGAGCCATGCAGGAGATGGGCCGATCTTGACGCCCTGGATGACCGTGGCCGTGTAGCGGGGGCACAGGTCGGGGTCGGCGATTTCTACCGTTGCCAGTGAGTTGACCGGAGTTTTTGATTCCGGGTAGTCGACAGGTGGCAGGCGCAGCGATTGGCCGGTGAGCACGGCTACTTCGCGGGCGATGCCGACGATTCCGAGGCAGTCCGGGCGGTTAGGGGTGAGTTCAGCATCAAGGACGATGTCACCGAGGACGTCACCCAGCGGTGTGCCGGGTTCCGCCGCCGGATCCAACACGAGGATGCCATCGTGGTCATCGCCGAGGCCAAGCTCTTTGTTCGAACAGACCATGCCTTCGGATTCGATGCCGCGTATCTTCGATTTTTTCAGGCGGCGGGTCGTCCCCGGTTCATCGGCATACGGGTCGATAAGCACTGCGCCGATTGACGCGTAGGCGATCTTCTGGCCTTCGGCCACGTTCGGCGCACCACAGACGACTTCCTTCTCGGACTCGCCATTAAAGACGGTCACCAGGCGCAGCCTGTCGGCATCAGGATGCGGCCGGACAGCGCGCACATGGCCGACGACCACATTGTCCCACGACGCCGTGCGGTCGATCTTTTCGACCTCGGTTCCGGCCATCGTCAGCCGGTGTGCGAGCTCTTCTGGTGAGAGTGTGACGTCAACGTAGTCGCTAAGCCAGGATAGAGGGACTTTCATGTCTTTTCAGTCTGCCTGTACAGTGTACGGTGTTGCTGGTGTTTGAGTGTTTTTGAGATTAGAACTGGCTGAGGAAGCGCAAATCATTGCTGAAGAAGTGCCGGATGTCCTCGATGCCGTATTTCAGCATTGCAACGCGCTCAGGGCCGACTCCGAAGGCGAATCCGGTGTACTTTTCGGGGTCGTAGCCAACGTTACGCAGCACCTGCGGGTGAACCATGCCGGCACCGAGTATTTCAACCCATCTACCGTTCCAGTCGATTGACATATCGACACCCGGTTCGACGAACGGGAAGAAGTCGCAGCGGAAGCGAACCTTGCGGTTAGCCCCGAAGATTCTGCGGGCGAATTCGTAGAGTGTGCCTTTCAGGTCTGCGAACGAGAGGCCTTCATCTACCGCCAGTCCCTCGACCTGGTGGAACTGCCATTCGTGCGTGGCATCGGTTGCCTCGAAGCGAAAGCACTTGCCTGGCGAGACGATGCGCACCGGCGGATCCTGCTGCTCCATCGTGCGTGGCTGCATCGGCGAAGTCTGCGTCCGCAGGAGCACGCCGCCGTCTGACGACTTGCGATCCCGGTTGATCCAGATCGTGTCCTGCATGTCCCGTGCCGGGTGATCGCCCGGAATGTTCAGCATGTCGAAGTTGTAGCGTTCCAGCTCAACCTCGTTGCCCTCGACAGTCTGGAAGCCCATCTCGTTGAACGCTTCCAACATCTCCCTGATGATCTGTGTCGAAGGGTGCAGGCGGCCCGGACGAGGCCTGCGACCGGGCAGCGTGATGTCAATTGCGTCTTTGGGTGCGCTGGAGCGGCTTGATGCGTCCTGGTGAGCAGCGAAGGCTTCTTCAAGCTCTGTCTTGGCCCGGTTTGCAGCGGCACCTGCGGCGCGGCGTTCGTCCGGATCGAGCGAACCCAGGTTCCGCAGGATGCCGGTGAGACGGCCTTTACGGCCAAGAAATTCCACCCGCCACGCTTCGATGCTGTCTGCATTGTCAGCTGCAGCCAGCTTCTCCAGCGCTTCGGCTTTGAGGGATGAGATCGAGTTTTCGGATGCGGTTGGGGTCAATTTATGCGGCCGTTCAGTGCTTGTCCGACGTTGTCCGGTTTGGCACGCTTTGCCGGGATGAAGTTTGCGCCAGAGAGCGATTATAGCCACCGAACTGTCGGTTTTCCTGAACTGAAGCCAGTACGAATCTATTGGGAAACAGGCGTATCGGCATGGTTGAACTGCGGACAAGATGCGAATTTCGTGAAATTCCGCGGTTTACTCTGTATAGCCTTTGAGCAGTTCCAGACCACCCGTTTCCTTTAGGAAACGGGTGTTAGCCCTCTGTTTTAAGTTCACGCCCACGCTTTAACGGATAACAAGGCCAGCCGCTATCGGTCGAAAGGCCCGGCGAAGATGCATCCAAACTAGAGACAAGTAGGAAAACTTGTAGTATTGTCCAGCCCACACGTTCACGGCAATACGATGTGCAGGGCCGTGACTGCGAGTTCAGCAAGGGAGTATCCATGGAAGCCTACTGCATGAAGTGCAAGACCAAGCGCGAGATGTCGAACGCAGAACAGATCACGATGAAGAACGGTCGACCCGCAACACAGGGCAAATGCCCAGTCTGCGGCACCAAGATGTTCAAGATCGGCAAGTCCTAAAGATCGGTTCGTGGACAACAGGACGGCATAGGCGGTGATCAGCCGCTATTCCACCTGATTTCGACACAGAAAAGGGGCACGTTAATTTGCGTGCCCCTTTTCTTTTTGTCTTCCATCTGCCTTAAGCCCGGCCAGGACCGCGGCTACAGGCCCGTTTCACCGTGGTGCGGCGGTATCACGTACAGCCCTGCGCCTTCCCTGCGACCTTTCGGAAATCCCGGCGCACCGGCCGGCTTCGCAGCAGCCTGCAAACGTGCCACTTGCTGCTCATCGACCGTGATGCCCCAACCGGGTGAATCGCCCATCACGATGAACCCATCCTCGAACCGGTTGTCGATACTCACTCCCGGCGGCGGTGCCAGGTCCTTAACCTCCATCATCAGGTGATTGGGCAATGCCGAGGCGACTTGCGCCATTGCGCTCCCCGGCGCGCCGATTACGCTGACAGGTAACTCATACGCTTCCGCGAAGTGCGCCACCTGGAAGTAACTCGTGACTCCGAGTGTCCCGAACTGCACCACATCAACGGCCTCGTTATGAATCAGCGGGTAATACTCGTCGATGCCATTGATGTTCTCCCCCGTCGCAACCGCGGTCCGAACGCCCTGTGACACCTTGCGAAGCCCGCGGTAGTCCCATCTGCGCGCAGGCTCCTCCGCCCATGCGAGGTCGAACTTCTCCTCAATCATCGAGATGTAACGAATGGCCTGTTTCGGTGACCAGTACTCGTTAGAGTCGATCATTAAGTGAGGCCGCTTTGCGTTGCGCTTCAAAACATCGTTCACGATTCCGAGCCGACGCAGGTCAGCGTCGATATCGAGGCCAACTTTCAGCTTGCCGCCATCGAAACCCAGGTCCGCGTACTGCTGGTAGAACGCGGCCAGTTCATCGTCTGTCAGACCCATGTCCAACCCGGACGCATAGCCCTTCACCCGCGGCTCGCTCGCACCAAGCATTCGCCAGAGCGGTTCATCTGCCGCCTTCGCCTTGATGTCCCACAGCGCAGCGTCCAGGGCGCACATGGCGTTGAACGTATCGCCTTGCACACCGGTCTTGAACGCGGCATCAGACATGCGCTTCCACATGCCGATAGTCCCGCGCGGGTCCTGCCCTTCCAGCACCGGGAAGAGCCGTGCGATATCTCCCGGCGCGGCGGGTGCAATCCCGGTGATGCCTTCGTCAGTCTCAAGAAACAGGTAGCTTGCCGTAGAAATGCCGTCTGCGGTCACTCCGTTCGCATCACCAATCCTGCGCCCTCGGTCGTAGGTCCATTTGAGAGTCCTGTACCCGGTTATCTTCATCGTTGATTCCCATGTGCCCGCTTTGTTGCCACAAATGTACCTGTAGCCTGGATGTTAGGCCATTGCCGTACAGGTCTCGCCGTACGCCCTGCGAAATTTCTCACTTTCACGCCCGATACACACCTGATTGACCACATCCAGCCTTTCGGGAGTTACCCTGTGGAGAAAATATCTCAACCGCAATAACAGGGAGTGCGTCTTGGAGCGAGTCCAGTTTGGAAACACAGGCCTCGAGGTCAGCAGGCTCGGCGTCGGCCTCTCGGAAATCGGCAGCGAGTTGACCTTCGATGAAGCGGACCAGGCAGCGTCACTGCTGAACTCCGCGCTGGACGCCGGGATTAATTTCCTGGACACGTCAGCCTGCTACAAGATCTCGGAGGAGCTGATCGGCCGCACTGTCGCGCACCGGCGAAGCGAGTATGTCCTGGCCAGCAAGGCCGGCCACATCACCGGAGACTACGAGGGCGAGGCGTGGAGCTACCAGACGGTGGCGGACAGCGTTGACCGCAGCCTGAAGCGTCTCAAGACGGATTACATCGACATTTTGCAGCTTCACTCATGCGGCGTGGCTGAACTGGAGCGCGGCGATTGCATACGGGCGCTGCAAGACGCGCAGGCTGCCGGGAAGATACGGTTTGTCAGCTACAGCGGAGACCGCGAAGAGGCGCACTGGGCGGTGGATTCCGGCCTGTTCGCAACTTTGCAGACAACCTTCAACCTGACTGACCAGTTTGCACGCACGTCGAAGCTGCTCGAAAAAGCAGAGGCTCGCGGCATGGGCATCATCGCCAAGCGCCCGATCGGCGGCGGCACATGGGCACGAGCGCGGGCTGGCGAGGAGGCTCGTCGTGGTTACGACGGTGAGTACCTGGTGCGAGCCAAGAAGATGGCCGAAAGCGGGCCGCTGCCGAATGAACCGGAAGACTCGATAGCACTGGCGCTGGGCTTTGCGCTGGCGCAGAACGAGATTGACGTGGCGATTGTCGGCACCAAGAACCCGGCACACATGGTGTCCAACATCAACATCGTGAACGAGACGCTGCCGGTCAGCCAGGCTGCGCTTGACGAGTTGAAGGTACGGTGGGACGCACACGGTGGTGACTGGAACCAGCGTACGTAGGACGCGAAAAGGAGCCTTGCCTTATACATACTCGAGTGTACTGAATTCGGTCATACAGGCGACTGCAACTACACGCCATAATGCAGTGACGGGAACAAGAATATGAAGATCACTGACGTCACGGTCACACTATTCGAATGGGATGGCATCCCCCTGACCAACTACAGCGCCATCTCGGGGACACTCGGTAATTTTGGCGGCAAGGCGATGATGGGCCTCGTCACCGTCTCGACCGATGATGGTGTGCAGGGCCACTCGTTCCTCGGCACCTCCAGCCAGGGAGCCGACTTCGACGCAGCCTCGCTCATCTCCATCATGAAGCCGCGGCTACGCGGCTAATGGGTAAGGACCCTTTGCAGCGTGAAGAGCTATGGCAGTCCTGAGCCATGGGCGTCAGGCGCAGCACCATGCGCGCGGCAGGTGCTGTTGACGTGGCCCTCTGGGACCTGGCCGGAAAGGTCGCCAATCTGCCCATCTACAAAATGCTCGGCGGTTATCGAACGTCAATCACTGCGTACGCGTCATCACCTGTCTATCAAACGGTCGAACCGTACGTCGAAGAGGCGCTACGTCTCAAGGGTGAAGGCTGGACCGCATACAAGATTCATCCACCGACGCGGCCAGACCTGGACATAGAGATATGTCAGGCCGTTCGCAAGGCAGTCGGCGATGACTACATGCTGATGCTGGACTCCACGTGTGCCTACGAATATCCGGAGGCGTTGAAAGTGGGCCGTGCCATCGAGGAGTTGAACTACTTCTGGTACGAGGACCCGCTGGCCGATGACGATATCTACAACTACGTAAAGCTGCGCGAAAAGCTGGATGTGCCG
>JAURLM010000160.1 GCA_030831265.1 Chloroflexota bacterium | reverse complement strand
GTTGTTTTGTGATTGTGGAACGCCATCTTGCGCTTGTGCGGCATTGTATTCGCGATTATTGGCTCATGTATCCCATCCGCTCTCGGCATAAAGAGGCGGACAATGGGGAATCTGCACGGTTCACACCAGAAAAGCGGTTACCCAGGTTTATGTCACTCCCACAGGCAATCGTCCTTGCAATCGTCCAGGGCCTTACCGAGTTCTTGCCGGTGAGCAGCTCCGGGCATCTAGTGCTGACATCGTGGGTGTTCAACTGGCCGGACCAGGGAATCGTCTATGACGCAGCGGTCCACCTTGCAACACTCGCCGCGGTGCTTATCTACTTCCGGAGAACATGGATAACGCTGGTGCGCGGCTTCGTCACCGGTGGACGGGTGGTGCTGATCGAAGACGGCGAGGAAGAGAGCGGGATGCCTGCGCGTCGGCTGGCGCTGATGCTGGTGCTGGCTTCCATACCTGTCGCAATACTTGGACTGTTTTTGCAGGCTGCTCTTGAAACGACTTTCCGTAAGCCGGAGATGGTTGGCGTTTCGCTGTTGATTACCGCGGGTCTTCTTACACTGGCGGAATTGATAGGGACGCGGTCAAAGAAACTGGCGAGCATCACCGTGCGTGAGACGATGTTCGCTGGTTTGTTCCAGGCAATTGCGGTGATTCCGGGCGTTTCACGGGCAGGTTCAACTATGGCTGGTGGCATGGCAGGTGGCCTGACGCGGGACGCTGCAGCAAGGCTTTCGTTTCTGCTGGCGGTTCCGGCAATCGGCGGCTCCGGCCTGTTCCTTATGTTGGAAGTTCTGAGTGCCGAGGGGCTTAGCGACCGACCGTGGGGCTTGATTCTTCTTGGAGCGGTCATCGCATTTGTCACCGGATACCTCGCCATCGCATGGTTCATGCGAGTGCTCAGGACAACTTCGTTCCGGCCGTTCATCGCATATGTGGCAATAGTGGGAGTGGCTGTGCTGATAGCGCGTGCATTCGGGGCGTAGTTCGTCTCAGCGTGACAAGTCCGTAGACCATTCACGGAATGTCAACGAGTGCGGATCCCATCCCGTGCCATAAATGCGCGGTCAGTTGGTACGATGTGTTGTCGTACCTTCATGTTTCTGCGGGATGCATCCCCGTCACAAGCAGCAGCAAACTAAACCAACTTTCCGGTGCGTAACTCGTACACCGGTGAATATGCCAGTCCTAGCGACGACCAGGAACAGTTATGAACAGACAAGAGCGACGACGCCAGCGAACTAACCGACCTTCAAACAACGGTGGTTCCGATACCAGGCGGTGGTACTGGTTTATCGGTGGTAGTACCGCAATCATCGTTGTCGTTGTGCTCATAACGCTGTTCGCAGCAGGCGTGTTTGACGGTGGGTCTGGTAGTTCTGGCAACTATTCAGCCAGTCAGATCGATGACCTCAAAGAACAGGCACATCTCATTGGGGATGCTTCGGCTCCCGTGACGCTCATCGAATTTGCTGACTTCCAGTGCCCGTACTGCCGGGAGTTCTGGGGTACGACGCTCCAGCAGATCAAGGCCGAGTTCGTCGCCACCGGGCAGGTTGCGCTGTATTTCCATCACATGGCGTTTATCGGCCCTGAATCTACTCTCGCCGCCAGCGGTGCGGAATGTGCAGCGGACCAGGGACAGTTCGAGGCCTTTCATGATGTGCTATTCGATCAGCAGGGACCTGAGAACCGGGGATACATCACCATCGCCCGGATGGAAACCTTCGCGGCTCAAGCCGGATTGGATCTCGTGAGTTTTGCCAACTGTGTCCGGGACGAGACTCACGAGGAAAAAGTACAGGCGGACACTGACTACGCATCGAAGTTGGGAATTCGTTCGACACCAACCCTGCTCATCAACGGCGTTCCTGTTGCCAACCCGCTGGACATCAATGCGGTTCGGGCCGCGATTCAAACAGCGCTCTCGCAATAGCACCACGGTGAATGCATGAAATCTCGGACGCTGATCGCAACCTTCTTGCTAGGAATAGTCGGCGCGTTGATTACCGGCTACCTTACGCTTGAGCATGGGCGCGGAGAAAGCCCGGCATGCCTGGTAGGGCATGGCTGCACGGTTATCGCCTCAAGTAAGTACGCACACATCGGCGTATTCCCAACAGCCGCGCTCGGCCTGCTGGCCTACCTCATGGTGGCGATGCTGGCCGGAGCCCGGCTGGTGAACCCACCTGAGGATGTCGAAGCGATCCTGCGCATCGGATCTTTCGCCATTTCGTTCATTGCATTTATCTTCACCTTATGGCTTATGTACATCGCCATGTTTGTGCTGGAAGCCACCTGCACGTGGTGTATCGCCTCGGCGGTGACGATTACCAGCATCTTCGTCCTGAACGCTCTCGACGTAGTTAAGTGGAAGCGGAGTCTCTCGGAATTCGAGTGATTCGCGCCTGTATGCGGTATCCGTAGCCAGCGACTGCCAACCAGGATGCAAAACCTGTCATCTCGACCGTAGCGGAGGGATTCCACTATTCACAGGCGCATCACCGGCCACAACTGCCTATTCGGGACAGGAGACCATAAAATCCGTGAACTCAACCGCTACAGGTTTCTGGATGTCATTGAACACGAACGGGCTGATCTCGTTGGATAGCACGTCAGCACTCGACAGGGCAAAACTCGCCATCTGTACGCCATTCAAGTACGCGTAAGCGCGAGAACCCTTCACGACCAGTCTCAGCAGGTTATCGCTTGCATCCGTCAGGTTGCGTACGTTGTGGGCTCTTCCCTGGTCGGCGATAGTCACGTAGGAGTTCCGGTAGACCTGGTGCGTCCACGTCTGGCTGCGAGATATGACAAGGGCGTTCCACGCGTCCGTGCTACGCCTGAAAACAAGTCCAAAGTTCCACAGTCCATCCAAAGGCGCCGTGAACGAAATCGAAGCATCGAAGTCAGGCACGTTGGGGAAGCCACGTGGCAGTATCGGCTCCCTGTATTGCCCGTCCGCTGACAAGATAGTGCCGTCAACCGGCCCGTAGAAATGCTCCCCCGGATACACGGAGCATTCAGGCGAAAGCAGCGGTCCGGCGACCGTAGTCGGAACACCGGACATCGCAGCGTGGGTCGCGGTCGGAGACACAGAACTCGCTTTCGGGGTCTGTGCGGTGCCATCGGCAACATTGCTTGACTCACTTGTAGCTTCAACATCGGCTCCATCCGAGCCGTCATCTGTCGAAGCGGTAGGTGAGGCCACAGCTATAGCCGGAGAAGCTGGCAATGCCGATTCTGCGATGCCGCCGTTCGAGACGTTGGCAAGAACGCCGCTGATCACCACGATAACCATGACGCTGATACCGACCCACGCCCAGTTACTGGCGTTTTTCCTGCGCCGAGGCTTCTTCGATGGCGCAGCCGGTTGTTCTACGGGCTTCTTTGCGCTATCAGTTCGTGCATTCCCTTGCGAGCGTGCTTCCTGTTCTGCACGGGCCTTCTGCCTCCGCTTTTCACGCGCCCACGTCTCTCTAGCCTTCTGCTTCCACCGCTGGCTCTCCCTGCGAATCCTCGCGGACGAGTCAGTCCCGGTTCCGGTCGAACCGCTTCGCATGCCAGCCCATTTCTGGTAGACGCGACTGGTCAGGTTGTAAGCCTGTTTTTTCGATGCGCTAAGCAGCGTGTCACGGGCGCTATTCACGTGCCGCATCATCACCCCGGCATCTGGCGACTTGTTGCGATCCGGGTGCCAGTAGTTGGCGGCGCGGCGATGCGCAGCGCGAATCTCTTCGTCGCTGGCGTCTGGCGCAATGCCCAGCAGTTCGTAATAGTCAGGTGCGTCAGGCATGATGCTTGGCGTTTGCCAAAGCAGCGGTCAAGCCGTGCAGGCTATCCTCCCGATCAAACAGGTTCATGGCAACCGTGACCAGTTGTGTGCAATCACAGGCCAATACTGGAATTTTCGACGGTTTTCGAGAACATTTCAGTCAGGCCAGCACGCAGAGCAACTGATGCTAAAACGGCGTTATGCTTGCGGCGTCACGAGTTAGGGAGCAGCAGGTATGCCAAAAATAACCGGTGAAATCAGGGACGCAGCAACGGGTGATCTTGTCCAGGCCCGCGTGCAGGTGATCGGGCCAACCGGCGACCCTTTCGGCCCCGGTGACGCCATGTGGAAGCGCGGGCCAGGTGAGCCGTTCTTCTACTCCGATGGCCAGTTCTCACTCGAAGTCCCACGCGGATACTCACAGATTCTTGTCGAGCGCGGGACTGAGTTCACGCCGTGGCGGAAGACAGTTGAAGCAGGTTCCGGAAACATCGCGCTGGACGTGTCGCTCGAACGCTGGGGAGACCTGCCCGAACGCGGCTGGCATCCCGGCAACACGCACATTCACTACGATGAGAAGGAAACGGAACCTGACCGTCGGCTGGCCTACGACTCCCGTGTCGAAAACCTCCGCATGACCGCAGTATCGGTGCTGAAACGCTGGGACCTCAACTACGCAACGAACAAGTACCCGCCCGGCGTGCTGACGCAGTTCACGGACACGCACCACTTTGTGCAGTCCGGTGAGGAGTCACGGCACAACCACGACCCCGACCGACCGTTCGTCATCGGTTACGGCCACGTAATGCTGCTCAACATCCGTAATATCGTCGAGCCAATCTCCCGCGGACTGCTGATCGACCCCTTCACGCCGGACTACCCTCCGCTGTCATATGTCTGTGACGACGCTACGGCGCAGGGTGGCATCGTGATCTGGTGTCACAACGGCCAGGGCACGGAAGCTCCGATCGCCGCGGCTCTCGGTAAGGTGCATGCCATCAACCTGTTCGACCCGTACTGGAACGACATCGAGTACGACCTCTGGTATCACATGCTGAACTGCGGAATAAAGATGCCCGCGTCCACCGGATCAGACTGGTTCGTATCGTCGGCAAACCGCGTCTACGCGCAGGGAACGCAGGATTTTTCTTACGAGGAATGGCTGGCTGCGGTTCGCGCTGGCAGGACATTCATCACGAATGGCCCTGCGCTTTACGTGACCGTGGACGATGCTGCTCCCGGCGACACGGTGAACGTCAAAGTCGGCAAACCGCTGCATGTGAGCGCGGCATGGCAGTCACACTACCGCGTACAGCGCGTTGAGGTGGTGATGAACGGCGAGGTCGTGGCTCGCAAGGACGTAAACGCGGCCAGTGGCGAGTTCAGGGTCGATGTCCCGGCAAATCATGACGGCTGGATTGCGGTACGGCTCGCCAGTGGGCAGCGTGATTCGTTCAACCAGCCGATATGGGCGCACTCGTCACCCATTTACATCACCGGCACAGGCCACGCGCCAGCGTCGCAGAAAGACTCTGCACGCTACTTCGTGGACCGAATCGACGAGTCGATTACATGGGTGCGCAAAAAGGGCAAGTTCTACAACGACGGCCAGCGCAAGGAAATCGTAGACCTGCACAAAGCGGGCCAGGACATCTATAAAAAGCTGCTCAAGTAGTTCTCGCTCAGGCTGCCCGTTCGCGGTCACCTGAGTCCGTGCTTCCCGGTGTTCTCAGTTGCATCTGCGCTGTCTGCCGACGTTCCAGCACTGTCACCAGCCGCGCCAGCAACTTGTCGCCGCTTACAGATCGCGTTCTGTCGATGCGGATCACCCACAGTGTCAGCACCGCCAGCCATGCGGTGAATGCCCCGGCGGCAAAGTAGAGCCTTGATGGAATCCCGGCACTGTCTATCCCGGCATCACCACCCGCAGGCGCGTCACTTCCGGTTCCATCAGGTTTCCCGGACCCTGCACCAGCGCCACCCTGCCCGGCTCCGGCGAGCGCCGCCTTGAACTCCATCTGCTGCGTCAGTTCTGACCCGGCATCACCTTCAAACTTGACCGCATGCTGTCCATCCGGCAAATCAGGAACCTGCGTCGTGATGCTAAAACTGCCGTCATCCGCACTCACAGCACTACCAATGGCCTCTCCGTCAATCGTCACGGTAATCGTTTCGGAAGGGCGAAAGTCTGTTGCATCGAGCGTTACCGTGCTACCGCCGGCGATATCCTCTGGCCGGATGTTCACCTGTGGTTCCTGTACTGTGATCGAAATCGAGATGCTTACGGTTCCGGACTGCTGTCCGGCAAAGGTCAGGTTTGAATTCCCGGCTGAGAGGTTGTTGGGAAGTTCAATTTCGACCACCGCAGCGCCGGAATGATCCGACGCATGAGAACTGGACAGCGGCTGTCCGTTCAAAAGCAGTTGGAATGATTCACCCGGCGCAGCCCCGGTGATTGCCACGGTCATGTTTGCGCCGGGTAAAGCCTCGCCACTGGTGCTCAATACCGGGATTCTCGGAGTCGGCGTCGGGACAGGCGCAAGCGGCGTTACATCACCTGCGATGGGAACAACTGACGAACTTGCGAGCGCGGTGGGATCAAGCGATGTCCCCAGTGCTTCCGCCGTTGCGGTCAGTGCGCCTATGAGACCGACGCCATCCGAATAGATGTCGGTAGACGATCTCTCACGCTGCGGAGCGATGGAGTCTGACGCGAACATGACAACCAGCACCGCAGCACCGGCAATTGCCGCTACCACGACGAGAAGGATGAGCAGGCGCGTTCGCATGGGCTGACCTGGCGGGCGGACGGGTAAGTAACCTGCAGCAAGCCCCGGTGCTCACTGGCAGTTCATTCCACATTGCCAGCTATTTCGCCCCGCCACCTGCCAGAAAACACCAATATCTGTGCCACGAGGCCGGTGCGCAAAGCATCAGGCAAACTCGTACCACGCGAAAAGTGCGCCTTCAACAGACGCACTTTTCATCACTTCATGTTTCAGGCTCTACTGGGCCGCCTGTATTCCTACGAGAACGATGCTGCCGTCTGCTTCAATACTGAACAGCATGTCAACAGCGGAACCCTCAGCAATACCTTCCGGCATTGACAGGCCGATGTTGGTAGGAAGTGAAACACCATCGACAACCATGTAGTCAGCATTAAAGGTCTTCAGGAAACCTCTCACCGTAAAGCTCGAAGGAGTGGTCCCTGCCGACGGCGTCGGTGTGGGTGTTGGCGTAGCTGCCGCAGACCCACCTGAGCTTGCCTGCTGCGTGGAAACGGTTCTACCAAGTGCCAACCGTGTGACGGTCATGGTATCTGGCATGTGCCGAGATGACTCCAGTACCACGTCCTGCAACTTCACACTGTCCAGCGTAGCCGTCGCACCGTTCAGCGTTATCACTGCGTCAGCGACAACAGTGAGCCGGTGCGGGTCGCCCGAAGGCGGAGCGATAAGAATCACACGTCTCGTCGGGTCTATGCCTGTAATCATGCCGGACATGGTCGTTTCACCTGCAGCTGGCGGTTCCGAATTGACCACTACCGAATCAGCCGTCACACCGTCATCTCCAACAGTGACTTCCACATTCTGGTCAGGCTGAAGGTCATCAGGTGTCCCGGCCTCACCGTCAATGGTGATATTCGTGTCCGATGGCACCTCGACACCAATCGAATCGCCTGTTCCGGTCTCTTCGATAATGATGACAACTTCACCGGAGCCGTCATCCTCGATGATCTTGATGTCACCCGTGACAACGCCGTCGGAAAGTTCGTCGATTGCATCTGTAACTTCCGGTGGCAAAGCTGGAGGTTGTGCCGTGATGACAAGTGCCAGCGGCGCAGCGACGCTGCCTTCCTCCTCTGGAATAAAGCTCACCGTCACCATTTGGCCGAGCACAAGGTCAACCGTGCTGGCGTTCTCAACACCCTCAATCACGATGCCGGTTTCGGATGTGATTTCGAATGAGCGAGAGCCTTCACCTGTCGTAGAGCTAACCGTGACAGCCGTGCCTGTAAGTTCAGAAATAACGCCGCCGTAGCTCTCTTCAGGCGGAGCGTTGCCAACCCGCTCTGCCAACGCAGCATAATCGGTTCGGAATTTCTCCAGGGCGGCTTCAATCTTCTCCCTGGCCTCGACCTCAACCTGGTCAAGCGTCTGGTTCAACGTATCAAGATGCTGACGAGCACTTTCGTCAATTATCTTCCTGAGCACTTCGGCTTTTGCCGCGTCAACCTCGATAGCGAGTGACGCTTCCAGTTTCTGGACGATCTGCTCAACCAGCTCAATCTGCATCGCCTGGAGGTCGCCGGTTGCAACGTCCTCCTCGACAATCGTGGTGACCACATCAGCAATGTCTGGTGCCTCGTCGTCATCATCGATGTGGACGTTCGCCGGTCTTCCATTTCGCTTCGCGATGGTGAAGGAATAGTCATCACGTTCAATCACGACACCGGTAATGTGCTCAATCTTCTTTGAACGTGACTTGCTGCGAATCCTTAGCTTAGTGGCTGTGTATCGCCCGTTCGTGCCCTGCACTACCTGTGCAGACGCCTTATCACCGGTGTGGATGTCAGACAGGGTAATTTCTTCGTCACCATCGACAATTTCGGTCCCTGAATCCACTTGGACGAGCTTCAGCCCGTTCTTACCGGCAATCTTCACGGAATTGTTGGTGATCTTGAGAATCGTGCCGCTGACACCACGATCGTCATCATCTGCCCTCGCGGGCGAGACAGCTGGCAGCACTGCCATTGTCGAAGAGACAAGTAGTGCAAGCGCCAGGGCCATAAAATTGCGGAGCCTGGTGGAGTGAGTGAGTCCGAATTGGGAGATGCCTGGAGTAGTCATGCTTGAGTGGTCCTTACTGGATCGATACCACGCTGATAACGCGGCTTGATTCCTGGCCCCTCAAATTGCTGGAAACGAACTCGACGAAGTTCGGCCCCGGCTCCAGGTTTACATCTACAGAAAATGAACCGTCCAGTTGGACTGGAACGGCCTGTCCGTCTACAGATAAGAGTGCATCCGGCGTCGTGAAACCGGTTACGGTGATAGTCGATGTCAGCACAACGGATTCGTTCTCGATCCCCTGAACGTCGAGAAATACCGCCTGACCCACGGCTTCAGGATTCGGTGTGCCCGGCAACACCGGGACAGCAGTGGCCTGTGCTGTGATAGTGGCGGTTGGCTGCACTGAGGCTGACGGCGTTGCGGTTGCAGCCGCACTTGATGCCTGCTGGGTAGCTGATGCCGTCGAAACCGACTCTGCACCAACATCCCTGGTCACAGATGGCAGACGATTGTCTGATCGCCTGGATTCAAAGAAAACTCCAGCCACAAAGAAAAGGACAACAACAACGGCTATGCCGAAGTCGGTTGCGATTTTCTTGTAGCGCAGAGATGACATACCCCGATTCTCAATGACAGTTAAGTCACTGCGAATCGGGGCACTTACGCATCCCTGGTTAAACCAACAACTCAGTTGCATGAGCCAAATGGCTCACGCGATTGAGCCTAGCCGTTCACTTTGCCTTCGGAACCACGCATCCTTCCCTTGGCGGGCAACTTGGATGCAACTTCCTGGTTCTGCGCCGCTGACGGCCAGTTTCCGCGCAATACGGCCGCGACCTGTTGCGACGCGCGCTGCCTGCTGAGCCACGCAGCCCGCACCGATGATCCTGCAAGGTGAGGAGCGCAGATCACGTTGGACATCTTGAACAGCGGGTTGTCAGGGTCGGCAGGCTCCTGTTCGAACACATCGAGGCCAGCTCCCCTGAATTTCTTCTGATTCAGAGCATCGATCAGCTCAGGTTCGTTGACCACCGAGCCTCGGCACACGTTAACGAAGTACGCGCTCGGCTTCATCAGGTCAAACTGCTCTTTGCCAATCATGTGGAACGTCTCGCGGTTAAGCGGAACCTGCACGGATATATAGTCAGATCGCTCGAACAGCTCGTTCAGATCGAAAACCTGCTCGACGCCATATTCCTTGATGAGCCACGGTGGCGTGTATGGGTCGTACACCAGCGTCTTCATGCGCCAGCCGAGACCCATTTTCCGGGCGACCTGCCTGCCAATGTTTCCAAAGCCAACCAGTCCCAGCGTCTCTTCGTCGATGGCACCAATCGGCCGAGCGCGGGAGCCGTCCCAAATACCTGCTCGAAGGTCGTTCGTGGTCTGCACAATCTGGCGGTTGAGCGCAAGAATCATCGTCACAGCCTGGTTGGAGACTTCCTCCGCACACATTCCAGCGCCGTTCGTCAGGATGATTCCCTTGTCCGTGCAGGCATCGACATCAATGTGGTTGAAACCGTGGGAGTAGACAGCCAGCACCTGGCAATGGTCTGTCGCCTTAATGACCTGCTCAGTGCCCCAGTTGCCGCGCATCATGATGGCGTCAGCCTCTTTCACGGCCTCCATCGCCTCACCCTCGCTGGATGGATCCACAATTACGAACTCGACGTCAAGGTCAGCCATCTCCGCGCGTTCGTGCTCAAGCGGGTCATTCACATCACCGCCAAGTACGACAACTCTGTGTGGTGCCATTTCACCTGTCTCCTTTTGTACTGCCCTTGCAGCGTTCTTTGCTGAGATGCGTGCAACCGGCTGTTATGAATTGAATCGCTTTCGGCGTCTGTACGTGAACCGAAGTCGTGAGCGATAACTTAACTCCCTCAGGCGGAACTGTCATCAACGTCCGACGATATGAACAAACCCGTACAGAGCCGCATCGTTGCTGCGTTTCCTGTGCATCCTTACAATTCGTATTCTCTGGGCACTGCCTGAGGGTACTTCCGAGAATAATCAAACCGAACTGCCGGAGCCATCAAAATAGACATCGCAGCAGCAACAGCCGGAACCAGTCTTGGCCCCTACGAGTTCGCGTTCGATGAAGCGCGTGCTGATAGTTACCGCACAGCTGTTGGCGGGGCGGAGTCCCCTGGCTACGATGGCGCACTGCCACCAGCGGCGATAATCGCTGAAGGTCTTGCGCGGCTCATAGACGAAATGGACCTGTTCAGCAAAGAAATCCTCGCGGCGGGAGGCGTTGTTCATACGTCACAGGAAGCCGAGTTCTTCTCCCCCGTGATGCCCGGTCAAAGAATCACGGCATCAGCACGGCTGGCGGGCAACAGTGTCCGCCGGGGCTCTCGCTTCGTATCAGTTTTCACTGAATTCCGGAACGAGTCGAACGAGATGGTTGCGACTGCATCAAGCACAATCGTGGTGCCAGTATGACCGGAGACACCCCGCTATCTACATTGCAACAGGGTGACCGGCTACGGGGATTCAAGAGAGAGGTTACGCCAGAGCGCATATCGGCGTACGCTGATGCATCTGGTGACCATAATCCGCTACACCTGGATCCTGAATACGCAAAGACAACGCAGTTCGGCGGTGTAATTGCGCACGGCATGCTGAGCATGGCGTTAGTCGGAGAACTGATGGCAGCAAACTTCCCGACAACGTGGCACAGTGGCGGCAAGATGAAACTTAGATTCAAAGCACCGGTCTTTCCCGGTGAAACCGTTGAAGTAACGGGAGAGGTTCAAACCATCAAGGAAACGGCAAACGGCAGTGAAGCGATATGTTCGGTGACCTGCCTCAAGCCTGACGGAACGGAAGCCCTGAGCGGCACCGTGAGCGTCAGTTTGCAGTGAATTGCCCTGACCCGGCTGGTCCATGAACCGCATGATCCCCATGAGCCAAGGAATAACAAATATGAGTGAGCAATTACCGGAAGGCATCATCCCTGTTGCTCTCGATGCAATGGGAGGCGATCACGGCCCATCTGTGACCGTCCCGGCAGCGCTTAAGGCCATCGGTAAGGGCGGAGTGGCTGTGGCTCTCGTGGGCAACCCGGAAGCCATCGAGGCTGAACTGGCAAAGTACGACACTCCGGCGAAAAAGCTGGTGCAGGTGGTTCCGTCAGGTGACGCTATCCCTGAAGGTGCGAACCCGGCACTTGCACTGCGCGCCAACCCGAAGGCATCAGTGCTTATCGCCGCTGGAGCGGTGAAAATGGGCAAGGCGAAAGCCTTCGTCAGCATGGGCTCAACCGGAGCATCAATTGCCGCCGGAACCTTGTTGCTGGGAACTGTTTCCGGTATCGACCGCGGTGCTCTCGGCGGCCCAATCATTGGTTACGCACCGGATACGGTGATTATCGACCTCGGCACCAACGTAGACACCCGGCCAATTCAGCTTGCGGACTTCGCTGCGCTCGGCAGCCTCATGTCCCGCATGATCTACGGCAAAAAGAACCCGCGCGTCGCCCTGCTGTCGGTAGGTTCCGAGGAAGGCAAGGGCAACGCACAGGTCAAGGCCACAACCACTCTATTACGCGCAAGCAGCCTGAACTTCATCGGCAATATCGAACCTCACGATCTACCACACGGCAAAGCAGCAGTCGTCGTGTGTGATGGGTTCGTTGGCAACGTAGTCCTGAAGCTCACCGAAGGCCTAGGCAGAGCAATTGCCGCTCACATTCGATCAGCACTGAACAATTCCCCGGAAGGCGAAGCACTGGCTGATGAAGTGTTCGCCCGCACCAACATGCTGGAAGCCCTCGGAGGCGGCCCGCTGCTCGGACTCAAGGGCGCTGCGATAGTCGGTCACGGGTCATCCGGTGTCGAAGCCGTGGCCAATGCCATTGGGACAGCGCTGGTTGTGGTGAAGAACGACTACATCAATGCGCAGGACGCTGAACTGGAGCGCATCAGGTCAGAGATTGGCGCAGTTCAGCAGCAATAACAAAACGGACCACACGACGAACGTGACTGGCGACATGGTAGTAAACTCAGTCACACTTTAACGAACACCCCGAAAAATACTGAACTGGATTTCAAATTTGTCTGACGCACCACGGACTGTCCTCATAACAGGTGCGTCTCGCGGCATCGGTCGCGAGTGCGCTATACGCCTGGCAAAACTCGGACACCGCATTGCGGTCAACTACAACTCTCACGCAGAAGACGCCAATGAGGTTGTTGAGACCATTCGCAGCGCAGGTGGAACAGCAACAGCGGTTGGCGGGAATGTGTCGGACAAAGCGGCAGTCGAAAAGATGATCGACGAGGCCGAAGCGGCACTCGGTCCCATCGAAATTCTCATCAACAACGCGGGCATTATTTCGGACTCGTTACTCATGCGCATGAGCGACGATGACTTCGACCGCGTGATGGACACCAACCTGAAGGGCACGTACTTCTGTTCACGGCTACTTATTCCCGGCATGGTCAAGCGTCGCTGGGGCCGAATCATCAACGTGTCATCTGTAGTTGGCATCCGTGGAAACATTGGTCAGACCAACTACTCAGCATCGAAAGCCGCAGTACACGGATTCACCAAGTCGCTCGCCAAAGAGGTTGCCACCCGCAACATCACAGTGAACGCGGTTGCCCCCGGTTACATCCGCACTGCCACAACTGATGTCCTGACCGACAAAGTTAAGGACACCGTGAAGACCTGGATTCCAATGGGCCGATTCGGTGAACCTGAAGAGGTCGCACCGATGATCGTCTTCCTGTGCTCTGAAGACGCACGCTATATCACCGGAGACGTGATCCGCGTCGATGGCGGAATGGCTATATAACCTCCAGATCTGCACAGATACCTGAGAACCATGACAGACCCCACGTACTCTAATCAGTTCAAAGGGCAGGTAGCACTTGTCACCGGTGCATCACGCGGCATAGGACGGGCTATAGCGGTTGAACTGGCGTCACGCGGTGCGGACATTGCGTTCAACTATCTCAAGAACCACACGGCTGCCCGCGAGGCTGAAGAGGCGATAACAGCAACTGGCGTAAAGTGCCTGAGATTGCGCGCTCACGTTGGCGACGAAGAAGCGGTTGAAGGCCTGATTGAACAGGTACACAGCCACTTTGGCCGTCTCGACATCGTGGTCAACAACGCTGCATCCGGC
>JAURLM010000159.1 GCA_030831265.1 Chloroflexota bacterium | reverse complement strand
CCTCAGCGCTACAAGATTGGCGCTGAATATGACATTGAAGTTGACCGCAAGCCTTCGGAAGCCGTGGGTTGGTGGGAAGAGTTCACACTGGCGGGTCTACTGCTCGACTTCGAAGACGGCTCAGGAGACTACGCACAACCGGTTGCACAGCTGGATGTCGAGGCGGTCTCTACGCTCAACACTGACACCGGTGACTTTGCCATTGGCAGGGTCAGGAACAGTGGGTCGAAGGTTGTCCATGACCCGGAAGTTACCGTCACGCTTACGGATGGTGCAGGGAATGTCACGTTCACGCAGGTCACGTCGGTAAAACCGCAGTCGCTGGGACCGGGTCAGACCGGCGTGTTCTATGTTGCGGCTCCAGATGGCGTACAGTTCGATGCAGTGACAGCAACGGCAGGCCGACCTGCGGGTGTCGATGACGATGCAATTGACGTAGAGCTTGCTGATCTCATGCAGGTGGTTACATCCAACTGGGGCGAAGGTGCAACAAGTATCACCACGATCAAGGAACTGTACGCGGCACTTTCAGACGCTTTCGTAGGCAAAGACTTGAATGGCGACGGCGTGATAGACGCTACCCAGGCCCAGGTTGATGACATCTTCGTAAAGCACGGTTTCTTTGATGACATTGATGGTGACAAGCAGTTCAACCAGGCTTTTGACGGCGACATCGGTGGATCGGCTCACCCGGCAGCAACCGTGTCCAAGAAGCAGTCCCAGGCGATCATCCCGCGATCATCTGCTGTCGGTTTTGACGGCTCCTACGTGGCGATTGACACTGCCGGTGTTGACGCTGAGTTGCTGGTACAGGTTGAAGTGCCCGGCGACAGTGGTGTCGAAAGCTATGCGTACTGGACGAGTGCAGGAACGAATGAGCCTGTTGAGCTTGCAGTTCCGGCCGCTAACGGTGATCAGGCAGCAGTCACGGTTATCGCCGCTGCGGGCGGACATAACCCGGCAGTGGCATACCGCATAACCGCAGAGCAGTTCAACGCGGCAGTGGACTCCGGCGAGATTCAGTCGGAACCTGCACGAGCCAGGATTGAGATGTCTGTGGGTGACCCCCTGGCTATCCCGAACGATGGTGGATCAGGTAACGGCGACGGTGGTGGAAATAACAGCACTCCCCCGTGGACGATGATCCTGCCAATACTTCTCGCAGGAATCATGCTCGGCGGCGGTATCTACTTCATGCGCCGTAACCCCGCAACCCCGTTAAGGCGATCGGTAGGAATTAGTACGGGAAGCGGAGGTCGGCAGCGCGAGTAGTGACTGCGGCAGACCGGCGTGCT
Organism: Chloroflexota bacterium; assembly: GCA_030831265.1. Lineage (GTDB taxonomy): Bacteria > Chloroflexota > Dehalococcoidia > Lucifugimonadales > Lucifugimonadaceae > JAJCYX01. Next base: position 4,895 of record JAURLM010000159.1, on the reverse strand, counting down.
CGCTTTAGCTGGCGCAATCCGGACAGCAGGATCGGCACCCCGGTGGACAACGAAGCTCCCAACAGACCTGCAGCAAGCGTCGCTATAGTCGCGATCATGAACGGCCCGGCAACTATCCTGGCGAGTATCCCGCCCGAATGCACGCGGTACCTCACGACGCCTATGCCATCTCCAAGATCGACTGGCTGCGGATCAACAAGTGAGTTCGCGTCACCACGTGTGTAGGCAATCTGACGTCCGTCGATACTGCCCGTGGCGACAACGCGGTGAACGACGCGGTGGTCGTATTTGTCTGATGCCCAGTCAGCGACAAAGACGATTATCTGGCCGGTCTCAACAGCGTTCCCGTTGGTACGGGTGGTGATAATCAGGTCACCAGGCTGGAACTCCGGCTCCATGCTGTGACCCTGGACGGTATATGCAGTCCAGGCCGGCCCGAGCGTCAGGAACAGCATGACGATTGCAGTAGCAATAGCCAGCATGCTGATGATCCCGAACCCGAACTTCGCTGGAGATGTCAATGCAAATCCTTTACGCATTACGAGCAAAATTCTGCCGATGGCCTGAATCGGCGTCATTATCGACACAATCGACAAAGCAACAACCCTTCGCTGCGCCCTAATCAGCTGCATTGGCATTCACCTGACCTGTTAGCGTGTCGGATTGCTTTTCACGGGTTAAACCGACAATTCCCATGACGGCATGTGCCAGTAAAACCGGGTCATGACGAACCCTCAGTTCGTCCGTATCCTCAGAGCGAAATACACGTATCAGCGGCATACCGACTGTGCGCGCAGCGCAGCCAGTGGAGTGCTGACTGTTCAGGGTTACGGGTTCTGCGTTGACAGTGGCGTAGGCGTCCTGGACTTCAACAGGAACTGGTGCGGTGTTCATCAGCAGCGTGTCGATCTGTATGTCGCCGAGGTAGGAAGAAACCTCTCTAGCAAAATCTTCCACGTGGAACCCATCTGTCTCACCGTGCTTTGTCATCAGGTTGCTCACGTATGCAACGTGGCCCCGTGAGTTGCGTATCGCTTCAGCAACTCCGTCAGCAAGGAGGTTGGGAATGATGCTGGTGTACAGATCACCGGGACCAAGGATGATCACATCTGCATCAGTGATGGCATCAAGGACACGCGGGTTGGCCATGACTGGTTGGTCGAGATAGACCCGCTTTATCTTTGGCGGATCTTTGCGGCGCAGATCAATGGTTGGCTCACCGCGCAGAACGCTTCCATCAACAAGCTCAGCGCACAGGTCTCTAGGCTCAAGTGCTACAGGAAAAACCTGCCCTGTGATTCGCAACATCCGGGACATCATCAGCACCGCAATTTCGATATCTGAGTGCTGGAGTGTCAGGGCTGACAGGAACAGGTTGCCCAGGTTATGACCCTGCAAACTGGAGTCGCCATTGAATCGGTACCCGGACGCAACCCTGAAAGCTTCGGTTTCAGGCGAATCTTCGGCCAGTGCGATAAGGCATCGCCTCAGGTCTCCCTGTGAAAGATGCCCAAATTCAGCACGCAGACGCCCTGAACTTCCACCGCTGTCAAATGCCGTGACAACCGCAGTCAGGTCAACATCTCGGTGCTTGAGACCATCAAGAACGACAGAAGTTCCGGTACCTCCACCTATGACGACTATTGACGGTCTCTGACTGGTCATATCGATCAAGCCCGGCCTTGTTCTGAGTTCATTCACCTGCGCCGGTGTGCAACCGGTCTGCACACACGCCGATGCGCGGGGACAGCCGAAAGTTTGCTCGTCCGTGTATGGTCGATGCGCTACCGGTTGGCTTGGAATGGGTGCACGAAAGGGTCATACATGGCGCACGCCAATAGCGTGGCAACCAAGGACCAGAGGGATGACCGGTTGGGGACTGGCGACCTAGACCGGTGACAGGCTGAACAAAGCGAGCAATTCCCTGACCAGGACTCGCATATCCGAAGAACGTCGAATGACCTTGTCCGCGGTGATGGCAGAGAATGACCAGCTACCAATCAGGTCATCGACGATCATTACCGTCTTGACTTGGGTAGCCGTCAGCCGTGGCGCAAGTGAGTCCAGTGAATCCTGCAGTGCAACCGTCGGCCAGCCGCCATCGATAATCACCCAGTCGAGCTCATTCAGCGCTTCGATGCAACGCGGCAGGTCAGGGATCAGGCACACGGACGATGACCATCCACGGGCACTCAGGTGCTGGGACCGCAGGCCGGACCAGACAGGGTCACTGGAAGCGATGCATACAGACGCATTCGGTCGCACAGCCGAAGCTGCAGAAAGCGCTTCATCAGCCACGTCACGGGCAGATAAATCAATTGAACCGTTTTCCACGTGACCAGCTTCCGTCCGATGAGATCGAGAGGGTGTCGGGCGGCAGAGTGCGCCCATGCGTTTCAGACAGGATAGTTCTATGCGCCGGAAACATGGTTAATGGCAGTGGAAATGCCATCAATAATCCGTGAAAACTTCCAACATCCGGCGGCCGCCGTGGTCAGGGACGGTTGGCGGGTTGCAGTTTTTCGACGGATTCTGAGCGGGAGTTGGGGCCGCGCCTTAGCTCAAGCTCGCGCGTTGTGAGAACCTCGTCGCCATCTGCTGAACGGAACATGTATCCGACACCCGGCAGGCTGAGGATGTGTTCGCAGCCCGGTCGATCAAGGTTCATCTTGGAGCGCAGGCGGTAAATATAGGCTCGGACGTACTCTTTCTCAGTGGCGTACTCACCGCCCCAGACCGACTCCAGTATGAACCGGTGGGTAAGCACACGGTCAGAGTTGCGCACCAGCAGGTTCAGCAGTGCGTATTCGGTGCTGGTCAGCATCGCCTCTTTACCGCCATGCCACACACGGCGCGCTGAATGGTCCAGGACCAGGTCACTGTAATTTTCTGGCTCGGACTCGGGGCCGGTTTTGCCAGTTGAGCGTCGAATCGCTGAACGAACCCTTGCGAGCAGTTCTTTCACGCCAAACGGCTTGGTCACATAATCGTCCGCTCCGAAATCGAAGGCTTCTACTACATCCGCCTCGCGCGCCCTCGCGGTAAGCATGATTACCGGAACGCTGGAAATCTGCCTGATCTGGCGACACACCTCGAAGCCGTCCATTCCAGGCATGTTGACATCCAGCATGACGAGATCGACAACGCGGCGTCGAAACACCTTCATGGCCTCGATGCCGTTTTCCACAGTCAGCACGTTGTAACCCCTGGCACTGAGATTCAGTGACAGGTATTTGAGCGTGGATGGCTCATCATCTGCAACGAGAATGGTCGGATTCGTATCGGTCACGGGTGTTGATGGTCCTTCATCAAATCACGGTTACCTGCTATCAGGTACATCATCTATCACCTTTCATTGAGTGTTCACAAAGAACGGCGTGTGAAGGTCAGCAGGCGGTTGTGAAAAATAACTGAACAAGCCCAACGGAGCGAACTGACAGTAACCAATCTACACTGGACGAAATTGCGGTAGTGAGCCCGAAGTTCAGTTCAGGTTGGCTTGATGGTCCGTATACAGGCCAGCGCCGACCCCAGAACCGTCACCAGTGCCGACAAACGTGTAGCCAACACCGGGCACGTTCTGGATAAGCACGGGGTTGCCGGGCTCTTCCTCAATCTTCTTGCGGAGGCGGTACATGTATGCACGCAGGTATTCACGATCTTCCGCAAACGAGTTGCCCCAGACGCATTGCAGTATGTACCGGTGCGTCAGGACCCTGTCCGGGTTGCGAACGAGCAATGAGAGTAAACGGAATTCGGTGGATGTGAGTGATTGCTCTACACCGTCACGCATGACACGGTGGGAATCGATGTCTATGACCAGGGAGCCGATAGTAATGAGATTGCTCTGCTGGGTGTGCGAGGCCTGGCTACGCCGCAGTGCAGCGCCAACACGGGCAACAAGCTCTGCGACACCAAATGGCTTGGTGACGTAGTCATCTGCACCAAGGTCAAGGGCGTTTACCTTGTCACTCTCACGGGCGTGACCGGATAAGACGACTATTGGCACGTCCGAAGAATTGCGAATTGCGCGACAAACCTCGACGCCATTGGGTCCGGGCATTGCGATATCAAGCAATACCAGGTCAACGGGGCGCTCGCCGAACAGTTTGAGTGCCTCGGTACCGTCAACAGCAAACAGGGGGCGAAAACCCCTCGCTTACAGGTTCATGCCAACAAATCTCCTGGTTTCCGGTTCGTCATCGACCACGAGCACGACTGGCCCATCTGTCTTCATCGTGTCCGCCCCCCGTCCATTTTGTTTTCCATGTTGGAAAACTCTCCAGCTACCCCCGTTACCGGTGACTTACGAAGGGCGGCGCAAGTGGCGTAATCGTTGATTAACATCCTCAAGAACGCTCCCCGGAAGCTGCTCGCTTACGATTACGCGGCCGTATTGGAACAGTGAAGTTGAACACTGAACCGTTACCCAGTTCACTCTCAGCCCAGATGGTTCCTCGATGCGCCTCGATCACCGCTTTGCAGACTGCAAGACCGAGCCCGGTCCCGGATGAACGTCGTTCCCCAGTTTCGCCACGGTAGAACATGTTGAAGATACGGTTGAGCGAATCCCCAGGGATGCCAATTCCACGGTCTTCCACGCTGAACAAGATCGAATCATCTTGCTGCACGGCGTTGATAGTGATCGGCGTTCCTTCGTCTGAATACTTGGTAGCGTTCTGTATGAGGTTCACCAGGACGCCATTGAGTCGCAATACGTCTACATGTATTTTCGGCAGGTCTTCAGGCACCTTCACTACCACGCGGTGACGGTGCGCAAACGGTGAAGCTGAATCCATCGCTCCGAATACCAGCATGTACGGAGCGACGTCCTCCGTATGAAGCGGCAGATCCCCGGAGCCAATCCTTGATATCTCCACCAGGTCACTGACCAT
>JAURLM010000015.1 GCA_030831265.1 Chloroflexota bacterium | reverse complement strand
TTGGAGCCGCGATCCAGGGTGGAGTCCTGCAAGGTGAGGTCAAGGACGTTCTCCTGCTGGACGTTACGCCGCTGACATGGGGTATCGAGACGCTCGGCCACGTCAAAACCACGTTGATCGAACGCAACACGACGATCCCGGCCTCCAAGACCGAAATCTTCACGACCGCCGCGGACGGGCAGACCAGTGTTGAAATTCACGTCCTGCAGGGCGAACGCCCAATGGCACCGGACAACATCTCGGTCGGTCGCTTTACGCTGGATGGGATTCCGCCTGCGCCGCGCGGAGTACCACAGGTTGAGGTTACCTTTGACCTCGATGCTGACGGAATCCTGACTGTTCGTGCGAAGGACAAGGGTACGAACAGGGAACAGCACATCACGATCACGGGAAGATCTGGCCTTGCTGAGGATGAAGTAAACCGACTGGTGCGTGAGGCGGAAGAGCACGCTGACGAGGACCGCAAGCGCAAGGAAGGTGTGGAAGCGCATAACACCGCTGAAAGCACCGTCTTCCAGGCTGAGAAAATCCTGAAAGAACATGGCGAAAAGGTCTCTGATGACATCAAGTCCGATGTCAAGTCGAAGATCGACGCGCTGAAAGGCCTGTTGAAGGACGAGAACATTGATCCCGAGGCTCTTGTGTCTGCCACAACCGAGTTGCAGACCAGTCTCCAGCAGATTGGCCAGGCAATGTATGAGGCCGAACAGTCTGCCGCGGGGGCATCAGCAGGAGCAGCATCACCGGATGAAGAAGGTGATGATGGCGACGACACTGTGGAAGGCGAATTCCGCGAGGTTTAATTCGGATAACGTGTTCTGACGAGCCTTTTTTGTTCAGATAAACAACGAAGAAGCAGCCGGCCTGGAGTTACCAGGTCGGCTGCTTTGCGTTTTCATGCTGATCAATGCGCCTGCGGTACATCTTGTATACCTCTGCCGATGCAAGTGCCGACAGCGAGACCCCAAAGGCGATGATCCATGTCATAGCGGAAACAGGTTCGATGTCCAGCACGTCTCGAAGACCCGGAGTAAACATTGCGCCGATGTGAATGGCCTGCGCGAGGAATGCACTGCCTACCACGAGGGGATTTGCGGAGAATGGGATGTGAAAGACTGACCGTAGTTCAGAGCGTGCATTGAAAACGTGGATGTTTTCGTAAAACACCATCACCAGTAGCAGCATATTGCTTGCCGCGATAACGTTCCATCCGCTGACTTCGACGAGCCAGTAGAAGACCATGAACGCGCCAAACCCCATCACAGAACCGGATATCAAAACCTGCTCAATCATGCGTCGATCAAGTATCTGTTCTGACGGCGAGCGCGGGCGACGACGCAACACGCCGGGCTCACGACGCTCAAACGCAAGTGCCACGTCCTGGATTCCTTCGGTCACAACATTCAGCCAGAGCAGTTGGACCGCGGTCAACGGAATAGGTAACCCTGTCAAACTCGAAAGCAAGAACACCATCAACTCGCCCATGGCCGTTGCAAGGAGCAGCCAGACGATTTTGCGGACGTTGTCGTAGGCCGTTCTGCCTTCTTCGATGCCGTTGACGATAGACGCGAAGTTGTCATCCGCAATGATCAGGTCAGACGCGTCTCGGGCCACATCGGTTCCGCTCTTGCCCATGGAAACGCCGATATTCGCAGCACGAAGCGCGGGCGCGTCATTCACACCATCTCCGGTGACCGCCACGAAATGACCCTCCGCCTGTAGCGAATTCACGATTGCCATCTTCTGCTCAGGTTCAACCCGAGCGTAGACGGATGCAGCGTTTAGCCGGGCACGGAATTCACCAGATTCTGGATCAGCAGCAGCGATCTCACGGCCGGTTATTACTTCCGACTCATCATTGGCGATACCGAGTTGTCGCGCTATTGCCAGTGCGGTGGCGGGATGGTCACCTGTGACCATCTTTACCTGGACACCTGCGGAGCGGCATTTCTGGACAGCTTCCGGGACATCATGGCGAACAGGGTCGATCAACCCGACCAGACCGAGGAATTGAAGACCGGTCGGATCTTCCGTCGCGTGAGTGTTGTCGGCAGTCGGTTGGACCCGTCCACTGGCAAGGGCAAGAACTCGGAAACCACTTCGTGCAAGTTTTAGTGCCTGCTCCGTGATGGCTGGTCGATCTGCCGTGTCGCACATACCAAGAACTAATTCGACCGCACCCTTGACTGAGACTTCAACCATGCCGTCGACACGATTGAAACTGGCTGCGTACTTACGTGCCGATTCGTACGGGATCATGTCTACCCGTACAGCGTTGTCCTCCAGCGCGACTTTCGCCATGCCGAGCTTTTCTCCGAGCACAAGGAACGCTGCATCGACGGTGTCACCGATTGCTGAAACTTCACCGTCAACAATTCGTATCTGTGATTCATTACAGAGCACACCCGCTCTTGCCATGCGCATGAACAATGCCTGTTCCGTAAGCGCAATTTCTCCCGTCTGGCGTTGAAGCCTGCCCGATAGCTCAAGTCCCTCGCCGGTCACTTCCACTTCGTATCCGTCGGGGAGTACGAGACGCTTGACGGTCATGCGGTTTACCGTGAGCGTACCGGTCTTGTCAGTGGCGATAACCGTGCAAGCGCCAAGTCCTTCGACTGCTGGCAGCAATCGCACAATCACATTGCGCCGCGCCATCCTGCGCGAGGCGATCGAGAGGGCAATGGTCACTCCTACCGGTAAACCTTCCGGAATGGCTGAGACTGCAAGCGCCACTGCCAGCAAGAACACCTCGCCTACTTCACTGCCGCGGGCAAACTGTGCGGCTCCCAGGACGAAGATGAGCAGTGTCAGATACAGCGCTAGGCGCGTTGTGAACTTCTTCATACGCGCGATTAACGGTGGTTGAGCAGATTGCGTCGATAGCGACTTCGCTATACGTCCAAGCTGGGTGTGCGCCCCGGTAGACGCGACCACGGCGGAGGCACGGCCGCTGAACACACTGCTGCCCGCGTGCAGCATGTTGCTGCGATCCCCGACAGGGGTAATCCCGGGAAGAACTGCGTCAGGGTTTTTCCGCACTGGTTCGGACTCGCCGGTGAGGATCGACTCATCGACCTGTAGCTCAATGCATGAGATCAGGTGCAGGTCAGCAGGGGTGGCGTTACCGGACTCCAACAGCACAACATCGCCCGGAACAAGTTCTGCCGCATCAAGTTCCTCAAGAACTCCGCCACGGCGCACGGTTGCTCGCACCTTTACTGCTGCTTGTAGCGCACGAGCACCGGTTTCCGCCTGCCATTCCTGGAATGCGCCGACGGCTGCGTTCAGGCTTAGAACGCCAAAGATGAACGCTGCATCAATGACCTCGTTTACAGCAATGGAAACGGCTCCCGCTATGAGCAGGACATAGATAAGCGGGTTCTGAAACTGGCGAAGGATCAGCTTGAAGATGCCGGGTCCCCTGCGAACTGGTATCGAGTTGGGCCCGTACCTGGCACGCCGCTCATCAGCCTCGGCGGCAGTCAAACCGCGAGGAGTAGTAGCAAGTTTGGTGAGCGTTTCATTAACGCTCAACGTGTGCCAGGGTTTTTCATCAACACCAGGCTGGCCGTATTGTTGCGGGTTGCTGGTCATCGTTGCCCTGTTAAGACCCGTAATCGCGATTGCAGATTCGAATTCGAGCTACCGTTACAAACATCCTAGATGAATGCGTTCAATACGCACGAAACGACCGTGATATGCACGTGTACGTCATGAGAATCGTTATGTGAAGACCGTTGCGCAACATTGAGAAGGCCGACGTTCGTGTGCTTGTTGAGTTAAGCTTCACCAGTCACTTACCGAGGTGGAAATTCCTCGTATTTGTCAACACGTAACCAGCCAGATTTCTACTCAGGAGTTTTCAGTTGACCAACGAATGGTTGCCGCTGCCCGGCACGCCCGTCGAAGAACTCGACACACCTGCCATCGTCATTGACCTTGATGTTGCTGAAGAGAACATTCGCCGAATGCAGGCGTTTGCCAACGAAAACGGGATTAGCGTTCGTCCACACACCAAGACCAATAAGAGTCCTTACTGGGCATGGAAGCAGTTGAACGCCGGTGCCATCGGCATCTGCTGTGCAAAGGTTGCCGAAGCTGAGGAGATGGCGGCAGCTGGTGTGCCGGAAATTCTTATTCCGAACCAGGTTGTTACCCCGCGCAAGATTAGCCGGTTGATGTCCGTAGCGGCGACGACGAAGACCATCGTGGCGGTCGATAGTGAAGCGAATGTCGCAAATCTTTCTCGTGCGGCGGTTGGTGCCGGGGTAGAACTTGGCATCCTGATCGAAGTCAATGTTGGCATGGATCGATGTGGAGTAGAAGCTGAAGACGCGCCTGCGCTTGCGAAAGCCATTGTTAGTGCTCCCGGTCTACGTTTCGACGGTCTGATGGGTTACGAAGGTCACACCGTTGCAGCGCGGGACTTTGAGGAACGCAAGACAGAAGCCCTGCGTGCGATGGGCAAACTGCTGGGGGCTGCTGACTCTGTGCGGAAGGCTGGCATCCCGGTGAACATCGTTTCCGCTGCTGGTTCAGGCACGTACAACATCACAGGCAAGCTTGACGGCATAACGGAAATACAGCCCGGCAGCTACATCTTCATGGACGGTGACTACCTTGAAGTTTTCAATGACTTCGACGCTGCGATGACACTGATGGCAACTGTGATTTCTCGCACCGGCAACAGGGCGATTCTGGACTGTGGGCTGAAGTCGATTAGCATCGACCGCGGTCTGCCGTATGTCGTTGGGCTTGAAGGTGCTGAGGTTTCGAAGCCGTCTGAAGAGCACTTGAAGCTCATCCTGTCCGGTGAAGCGACGAAACTCAAAGTTGGTGACAAAGTTCACCTGCGTGCGATGCACGGTGACACGACTATCAACATGCACGACCAGTATTTCTGCGTGCGGAACGGCAAGCTGGAAACCGTTGCCCGGATAGCTGGGCGCGGGAAGTTCAGGTAGGGCCGGGAGGCGAGCCAGTGAAGATTGAGTTCAACACAGAAACCTAGGCTAAAACCCCGGCTGAGGTGTTCCGAAAAGGGATACTGATTGGTGCCGTGGTCGGTGCAGCAGTGGGTGTGGTGGCTGGTGCAGTGGCTGCGGTGGTCAAGGTGTTTAGCCGCGGATAGGACTTACGAGTCTTTCCCTGTTTCTAGCAGGTCCAGCGCAGCGATGCTCAACTTCAGCACGTCATCTGGTGGTGCGACCAGTTCGCCATGCGGTGCTGGCAATCGGGCCGCGTTACATAGCTGTTCGCGTGAAACCCACAGCCAGCCTTCGGGTATGGCGGGCAGGTCACCTGTGCTGACTGCCAGCGGTGTCGTGAAGTAGATAAAGTCGATGTGCTGATGTTCACCGTGTGTTTGATCGAACACATCTTCAATCATCACGGTGAAAGGCGGCGTCACCTGCTCCAGGTTTGAGATATCCGGTGCAACGGAAGTTGGCATGATACGGACATCCAGGCCAGTCTCTTCCTGTACCTCCCTCAACGTCGCCTGGACCGGGTCCTCGTTAGGCTCGACATGCCCCCCCGGAGCCAGCCATGCCTGCACTTTCTGGTGCCAGTGAACAAGGCTCGCTCCGTTTGCCACCACGATTCCCGTAGAAGTGAAATGCCTGATCATGAGACTCCTGTGCTGGCTGGAGATTGGACCTAATTAGTCCCAAAAGACCACGTTTTGGAGGTTGCGCCAAACGTGAATCACACGTTCAATGATCCCCGCTTAGACATAACGTCGCGAGACTTGAGCCACCGGGTAGTGCTATTTGGGTGAAAAAGCCTACACTTATTAGTCGGGCTAGAGCGAGCCTTATAACCAACGGTGGCCGCCTCCTGCGGAGACCGTACATAAGACGTCTATCGAATGAACTATCTCGAATTCACAGAGTTGATTGGCCGACGTGGTCGCATGAGTAACCCGGAAGATGTTTCACGGGCTATTCAGGCTACCCTTGAGACGCTGGCTGAGTGCCTTCCCGGTGCCCAGGTGACCCGTCTTGCATCCAAACTCCCGCGTGAAGCGGCTATGTATCTGTCTCGTCCACCTAAGCGTGAAGACTTTTCCGTGCACGAGTTCTTCGAGCGCGTCAGTATGCGGTCTCACGTTGACAAGCCCATCGCTATTCAGCGCGCCTGGGCTGTGCTGTCGGTAGTGGAGCAACAGCTTTCACTATCCGAGTTCAATGAGCTGCGCTCCGCTCTTCCCAAGCAGTACGAACGTCTCTTCGAGTTCGCTGTATAGAGTCGGACCGCGCTTTTCATCCTGCGCTGATCCCCGCTATTTTTCGCGTGGCGTTAACTTGTTGAATGCGCAAGCTCAGGTTACGGCGGATGATAGTCGGCATTCCCCAGCAAAGTTTTCCGGGTTTTGGGGGAATTGAAGGGTCTGGCTTCTAAGCAGCGTCAGTGATCGGGTTAGAGCGTTCTTTACGCCACCAGTTCAAAGACCGTTCTCGTACCGCCAGATCAATGAACACCGCGACCATTGAGGTCAGGGCTGCAATTGCGATTGGCACTCCGAGTAATTCGGGCCCGGCGGCTAGAGTGCTGGGCCACCCGAGATCTGCGCCAGCGATAGCGAGCATGGGGACTCCAAGCATGTGGAGTTGGTCTCGCTGGGGGCGTCGAAGTGTCCGGTACCACAGCATTCCGAACGCGAATGCGAACAGGAAGTATGCGGCTGTGGAACCAACATCAAGCATTGGGTGTCCCTGGAAATTACGTTGCTCTGTAATCCAGTATGCAGAGCGGTTGTCTGAACTGAGAACAGGTCGCGTGTTAGCCGGGTTTGGATTGTGTGTGTTCTCTTGTATCCAGCCAGAAATATTCGCCCTCCAACTCAAGGAAGAAACTGCTTGAAACGCAAGAGGGGCCACCGGGTCAACAGCTGTTAAGCCGCTGACCGGGTGACCCCTCTTGTTGAGGTGCCCTGCTAAGAAACGGGCGCCCTGCTAAAGCCGGGCACCTCCGGTAGTACTATTCATGCTTAGCAAACACCTCCTTTCTTGTCGTTGACGGTTAAGGCCATTGCCGTAATACCGGTCGGTTCGCGTAAGCACGCTGGGCCGACGTCCACATTATGCCACACCTGAAACGCCGCAAGAATTCACGCTCTGGGCGCGTGCCCGCAAACTACAGTCGCCCTGCACGCATGTTGCGTTTGTGCCATCTGCGCATCCAATCTACTTGCGCAGGGCAGGGGAAACACTGGCCACCGGTTTAGTCAGCATCGATAACTGGACTATTCGGTCTTAGTACCAGTTCTGCTTGTCGACCACGTTGCGCAGCGGTTCGCCATTTACGAGGTGACGGACATTTTCGATGATGATCTCGTAGCGTCGCTCTTCCAGGTGCGCACCACCCTGCGCTGCAATGTGCGGCGTAAGGATCGTGTTCGGTGTGTCCCAGAGCCGATGGTCGGCAGGAAGCGGCTCTATTTCGTATACATCAAGTCCAGCGCCAGCGATGTCTCCTGCGTCCAGCGCATCGGCCAGGTCATCCAGCTTCGTGGTCATGCCACGCCCAATGTTGATGAAGATGGCGGACTTCTTCATTAGCTTGAATTTTGAACGATTGAACATGCCTTCCGTCTGCGGCGTGTGCGGGATTGTCAGTACGACAAAGTCTGCGCGTCCGAGGAATGCGTCCAGGTCGTCCGCTCCACCCATTTCATCCACCCATTCCGGTTTCGTCTCTCGGCGGGCGTCCGTGCCGATTACCTTCATGCCCAGTGCGGCACACAGACGAGCAGTTTCAGCACCGATTCCGCCCAGCCCAACTATCAACACAGTGCTTTCGGGGAGAAAGTTCGAGTGGTATTCCGGGGATGGCAACGGCGCCCAGTTGTGCGCCTTCTGCTGGTCACGGTAGATGTGCAGGTGCTTGGAGAACGAGAGCAGAACGGCCAGGATATGCGTCGAAATGTGGTCGTTGTAGATTTCACGGAAGTTGGTCACCTGCGCAGGGTGGGCAATCAGCTCCGGGTAGTAATACCCGGCGTTTGGTGCGGCGGCCGGTGCCTGTATCCATTTCAGATTTTTCCCTGCAGCAAGCACCCGCTTTGAAAGCGTGCCGAAAGCAGCATCCGCGTTCGCTATCTCCTTCACCGTTTCGTCTTCCGTGGCTGGTGCCACAAATTCGACCCCCAGTACTGAGTCCTGTAAGCGACTGACCCAGCCTTTGACTGACGGGTTGTGTGGAGGCACGAAGACGAATTTCATTGTGATTCCTGTTGCGATAATTACGATTGATTAAACGGGACGCCGTACTGGCCCATGACTGCATGAGTGAACTGTCAGAAATGACCTGCGTTGCTGGGCCGATTCTAGCACCGGCTTACAAACAGAATGAGGTGTTTGTACCTTCGGGTACACTTTGTGTGTACCTGGAACCAAACTCGTTTAAGGTGACCTGATGAGAGTTGGACAGTTCGAAATTCAATTGCCAGACCCGCCGTTGCAGGCTCCGCACTGCATCGTGATGCTACGCCCGTGGGTGAACGTAGGGAACGTTGGTCACACCGTGCTTGGCAGGCTGGCAAGGCTTTATCACGCCCGTGAGATAGGTGAACTGGTTCGGCCGGGCTCTTTCTATGACTTCACTCGCTACAGACCTGAGATCAAGTTTGTGGACGGTAAGCGTACTGTCCGGGTGCCAAACACCAAGGTCCTGGTTGGACGAGCCAGCGAGACGACTACTGCTAACAATGACCTTGTGCTGCTTTACATGATGGAGCCTCACGCGAACGGTGAAGACTTCAATGACTCGGTGGTTGAGTTGCTGAAAGCGTTAAACGTTTCGCGATACGTGTTGGTTGGGGGCATGTATGACTCGGTGCCTCACACAAGGCCATTGCAGGTAACCGGATCGGCACACGGCTGGAATCCACCGGAGGAATTCGGAGGGGTGAAGCTGGGGCGCAGCAACTACCAGGGGCCAACCAGCCTGACCAGCCAGTTGTCAGACCGCGTCCGTGAAGAACTTTCTATAGAGACTCTGTCACTGATTGTGCACCTCCCGCTTTACTTGAAGCTTGAAGATGACTACAACGGCGCATTCCGAATATTGCAAGCACTATCCGCCGTGTACGGGTTTAACCCGAACGTACCGGAGAAGGCATTGGCTGAGCAGCAGTACGGGCAGGTCAACCCGGCGATGCTGAACAACCCGCAGCTTCGTGAACTGGTGACAAAGTTCGAGGCCGACTATGACCGTGAAGCCGGCGAGCAGAGTGATGACGTGCAACTCTCTCCAGAGATAGAGAAATTCCTGGATGACGTATCACGGCGTCCCGCTGATGATGGCGAAGAAGGTCCCACTTCTGGCGGAGTATGATCCGTTTTACCCCTGTGAGAGTGCAGCCTCAATCTCATCGATAGTCCTTGGAAAGTCGGAAGTCATTACCCGGTTGCCATCTTCGGTTATCAGCACGTCATCTTCGATGCGGATGCCAATCCCCTTGAACCGCTCAGGTGAGTTCTCCGCGAAGGGTCCAAAATAGAGGCCCGGTTCGACGGTGAGCACCATGCCCGGTTCCATCTTTATCGATGGCCCTGTCCTGCCACCGGTGCGGTAGAT
>JAURLM010000014.1 GCA_030831265.1 Chloroflexota bacterium | reverse complement strand
CGCACGCGAGTGCCGGCCGGGTCAGTCGGTATTGCCGAATCGCAGACTGGCGTCTACCCCAACGCATCTCCCGGCGGCTGGCAGTTGATTGGTCAAACGCCGGTGCGCTTGTTTGATGTGAACATCGACCCGCCATCGTTGTTGCAACCGGGTCATTTCGTGCGCTTTGTGCCGGTGTCACCAGAAGAAATGTCAGATATTGAGCGTTTGGTTGAACTGGGCGAGTACAACGTGAAATCAACAAGACTCAGCGAATGACACGCTCAGTAACTGTTCTCAACCCAGGTGCGTTATCACTCTTGCAGGACTCGGGTCGCCACGGGTTTCAGCAATATGGAGTTTCGGTGTCAGGTGCTATGGATCCAGAAGCACTGTTCATCGGCAATCACCTGCTTGGCAACGACCTCGGAGCCGCTGCCATCGAAGTGACGTTCGGGGGGGCAGAGTTCAGATTTGAATCTGAGCTTGTTGCTGTAATTACGGGCGGTAATTTGCAGCCATCGCTTGATGGCACGCCATTGGACAATAGGGAAACATTCGTTGCATCTGCGGGTTCGGTGTTGCGGTTTGGTGCGCCCGTTGCGGGGCTGCGCGCGTATCTATTAATCGAGGGTGGCTTCGATGCACCACAGGTGCTCGGGTCACGTTCGACGCATGTTGCATCAGGCATCGGAGGACTGAACGGTGCGCCTCTCGCCATTGGTGATTCCGTGTCTGTTGGCTCGTGCGAAACCAACGTATCTCCCGGCCTTGCGCTACCGCGCAAATTGCGATGCGACTTTGGCAATGAACTGACTGTTCGCGTTGTCGCTGGTCCGCAGCGATCATCTTTCACTGGTGCCGGAGTTACGACGTTTCTCTCCTCCTCATATGTTGTCTCGGACAAGTCTGACCGGCAGGGACTGCGGTTGGATGGCCCGGTTATTGAGGTGACCAACGGGAAATACGACATCGTGTCGGATGCTGTAGTGGTCGGTTCCGTCCAGGTTCCGGGAGACGGAAAACCGATCATTCTCATGTCTGACAGACAAACGACAGGCGGCTACACGAAGATTGCCGTTGTCGCATCGGTTGATCTGCCGCTATTGGCGCAGGCGACGCCTGGTACAAGCATTTCGTTCGTGGAGATAAGCCTGGAAGAAGCACAGACACTGATGCGTGAACGGCGCCGTGCAATCCTGGACGCTGATATTCGGTCAGGGATCGAGTCGCGCGTTTGCAACGTAAACGTGAATGGTTTCAGCTACAACGTGGGTCTGCGGTTCAGGCAAGCTGACATTGGTAACCCGGTTGGTGGAATGGTTGAAGTGTCGACCACGGAAAGTCGTTTTATGGCACGCGTTACCGAGATATCGGATTCGCAAGCGCAGCGATAAATGCCATATCTGCACTGTCAGGCCTTAGCACAAGGAGGCTCGCTGATATAATCTGCCGCTGCGAAAGATTTGAATCGGTCACATGACGACCATTGTCGACGTGATCGTGTGCCACAGGGAGCATCGCCACGTTCGACGGAGAAGCGCTTAAGGATGGACTGCTGCTCAGCCTCATTGGTATGAGTGTAGTTTTCATTGTCCTGACTATCCTTGCAGTCGCCATCAAGATATTCGAAAAAGTCGAATCAATGCTGCCAGAGGGAACTACAGCCGCCGCTCCGCCAACTCCTCAGCGGCGCGAACCCGCACCTCCGGTAGTTCAGAAACCGACTACGGATTCTGGTGATGCTGAGATCGCCGCTGCAATTGCCGTTTCACTGGCGCTAGCGGAGCAATCAGCGACTGCACCTGCAAGATTGACCACTGCAAGAGAGCAGACATCTACCGCAAGTGGTTGGATCACAACAGGGCGCGCTCGTGCAATGTCAGGTCGAATAATCGGTAGTCCAACCAGGGGCCGTGCCAATCGATGAAAAACTATCGAATAACAATTAAAGGCCGTGAGTACGATGTTGTTGTCGGAGACCTTGGTAGCAGCCCGGTTCCGGTAACTGTGGATGGTGTTGAATTTCAAGTCGAACTGCCGGGACGTGCTGAGACTCCGGCATCGAAGTCGAGCTCTGCTCCACCACCGCCGCCGGTGCGCACATCGACCCCGTCCGCACCACGGCCATCTGCTCCTGTATCCGGGAATGACGCGACGGTGCGTGCCATGATGCCGGGGCGGATTATCAGCGTCAGCGTTCGTGTGGGAGACAAGGTTTCCGCAGGTCAGGCCGTCCTTGTTATGGAATCCATGAAGATGGAAAACACCATAACAGCGACCAAGTCCGGAACTGTCACTGCTGTTGCAGTTTCTGCCGGGGACTCTGTCCAGCACGGGCAGACAATGATTGAGATCGAATCCTGATGTTCTCAACTTCTGACAGGGAACTACGGCGATGTCAGTCGATAAACGGCGGCAGGCCTAATGTTTAACAGCGACGGAATAAGCGAAGTCTGGCAGGGGTTCACGGCTATTGGTGATGACCCACGCATTATTCTCATGTGGCTCATTGCCGGTGCGCTTTTCTATTTCGGGATTGCCCGGAAAAAAGAACCCCTTCTACTCATTCCGATCTCAATGGGCATCCTCCTGGCGAACATGCCCCTGGGTGTGCTGACCAGCCCCGGTGGCAACGGAGAGCCAATCGGGTTTCTAAGGCTGGTGCATGACGCCGGGCTTAGCACGGACATACTTCCGCTATTGATCTTTCTCGGTCTTGGTGCAGCGGTGGACTTCGAGCCTATGCTGTCTAATCCGAAGACTCTGCTACTTGGGGCAGGTGCCCAGGTTGGTGTCTTTGTTGCACTTCTTGGCGCGATCCTGCTCGGATTGTTGAGTGTGTTCGATTTCAATCTCGCTGACGCAGCTTCCATTGGCATCATCGGTGGTGCTGACGGCCCGACGACGATTTTCATCGGTACACGTATGCACCAGATCGCACAGCAGTACATCAGTGCGGATGCTGTCAGCATCGTCGGTGCTACAGCAGTTGCCGCTTATTCCTACATGGCACTGGTTCCAATCATCCAGCCGCCAATCATCCGCCTCTTGACCACCAAGAGTGAGCGCCGGATTCGGATGCCATACTCGGTGCGGCCGGTTTCCAAGCGGACCAAGATCCTGTTTCCAATAATCACAACGGTCGTGGTTGGAGTGATTGCGTTCGATGCCATCGGACTGGTTGGCATGCTGATGCTTGGCAACCTGATAAAGGAATCCGGGGTTGTTCCCCGCCTGACCTCCGGTGTGGACAACCTGATGAACATGGTCATCGTCCTGCTTGGTCTCGCTGTTGGTGCTACCATGCCGGCCGCTGTGTTCCTCAAACCAGAAACACTTGCGATATTCGCCCTCGGGCTCTTCGCATTTATCGCGTCCACAGGCGCCGGTGTCCTGCTGGCGAAACTGATGAACCTGTTTAGCAAGACCCCGATTAACCCGATGATCGGAGCCGCAGGGGTGTCGGCCGTGCCTATGGCTGCACGCGTTGTGCAGGACATGGGGCGTGAGGAAGACCCCCAGAACTTTCTCTTGATGCACGCGATGGGGCCGAACGTGGCTGGTGTTATTGGAACGGCGACTATTGCCGGTGTCCTGGTAGCCATCGTTCCGACGCTGTTGAGATAAACCATTCGGCAAATGTTGCTGGATTGTCCGAACAGGAAGGGTGATTGAAATGCCAGATCGCACGATGGCCGGTGTATATCCAATCCTTTCAACGCCTTTCGACTCGAAAGGTCGGATCGTCCATGACGACCTGCGCCGACAGGTGGATTGGATGGTTGATTGCGGCGTACACGGAGTCGGCATCGCTGTCGCCAGTGAGGTCTACAAGTTCACCGAAAGTGAACGCGATGACGTGCTCCGAACGGTTGTTGAACAAGCAGCCGGGCGAGTAAAAGTAGTGATGAACACGGGAGCCGAAGGCACTGATCCCGCTATCTACTATTCGAAACGGGCGGAAGAACTTGGTGCGGATGCACTGATGATTCGTCCCACGTCGTTCATCCCGACTGTCGCCGAAGAGAATATCGCTTACTTTGAGCGTATCGCCCGTGAAGTGACCATTCCAATTTTCATGCAGGACCAGGGAACTGCACAGGTTGGCCCTGCGATGGCCGCTGCGGCCGCAAAGCGACACGAAAACCTTTGCTACATCAAGGTGGAGACACCACCAACCGTGCCACGCATGGCTGAAACTCACCGGTTGGCGCAGGGTACTGGCCTGATCCTGTTCGGTGGTGCCGGTGGTGCATTCGTGCTGGAGGAGTTCAGGCGAGGATCGGTTGGCACTATGCCCGGTTCGACGTTACCGGATGTGTTCGTACGGGTCTGGGACATGTGGCGGAACGGGGACGAGGCTGGTGCCGAGGCCGAATTCTCGAAATATGCATCCATCATTCGAACGTTGGCGCAGGGACAGGGTCTTGCGGGCTGGATATACAAGCACATCATGGTGCGGCGAGGCGTTTTTGAGCCGGGTTCCGCATTTGCCAGGCATCCTGCCCTCAAACCCGACGATCTCCATCTCAAGGAAATTGATGCACAACTGGATCAAGTCGGCCTGTTGAACGCCTGATCTCTAGCTTTAGCTTTCTGTAAAGAAACTACCCGAAATTCATGTCACATGGACACGACATCATTCCTGTAAAAACACCCGGTAGCGAAACCAACGCTACTGAGGACGCCTGTCCCTGTTGCTGTATGCGCGCCCGTGGAGTGCTGCGTTCGCAATCTATGTTTATGCGATCACAGTCTGATTCCACGGGCAGCCCTGTTCTTACACAGGGGAAGCTTCCTGAAGACTGGTCGCCCAGTTGATTACACAGATCACCCAGTTTTCGATATTTGCTGCCAGCAGCCCTGCTGATGACCTGTCCACGGCGACGCTAGTGCTGCTCGGCCTCATATCACTGGCCATTGGGCTGGTCGGTGGGCTCATTGGAATTGCGCTTGGCGTAATCCGGTTGCCCGCGATGGTATTGCTCGGTGTTGATCCGCTAATCGCCGCCAGCACCAACTTGCTGGTTAGCGCTGTCAGCTCATTGGCCGCTTCATTGCCGGCCATCAGAGAAAAACGCGTCGCTTACAGTGTCGTGGTCGCTCTCGGCGTTCCGACGTTTATAGGAGCCCTGATTGGCGGACTGTATGCAGACGTTGTGCCGATATGGCTCCTGTTAAGCGCTGTTGCGTTATTCCTGGTCTGGTCTGCGATTTCGCTGATATCACGTGCCTATCGAGAACTAAAGGTGGACAAAGCTTCACGTAAGTACGCGGCGACTTATGACGGGACGCTTTCACCACGAACTGTGGCCAGGGAAGGCATCTTAGGGTTGATCATCGGCCTCGTTGGCGGTGCAGTAGGAGTTGCTCTTGGAGTCCTGCGAATGCCATCTCTGGTGCAGGTGTTGAAGATGGAACCGGGTATGGCGGCGGGCACAAACTTGATTATTACGGTGCTTGTAAGTATTTCCGGGTTTACCGGGCACCTTATAGGTGACAGCAACGACTGGACACTGGTGATGGTGGTCGGTACCGCAGCCACAATCGGAATGTTCGTCGGCTCAAGGCTTACCGGGCGTGTTGAACCAGCGAAACTGAGGCTTGTAGTCGGCATTGTGTTGCTTCTAGTTGCACCGGTCGTCTTGCTGGATGCAATAACGCGCTGAACCCACTGGTTGTAAACTGCCAGCATCCGGGCATCAACATTCATGCCTGTGTTTACAAGCAATTGTTCAAGTGGTGTCGTTTTGTCAGCCTCACCCGGCCAGAAATTCCTGCAGGCTCTTACAGAAGAGAAGCCACTGCAATTGATCGGCGTCATCAACGCTTACGCAGCGGTGATGGCGCAAGCCGCCGGGTTTCGTGCCATCTACCTGTCCGGTAGCGGAGTCGCCACAGCGTCGTACGGCCTACCTGACCTGGGTATCACGACACTCGACAACGTTACGGAAGACGTGCGGCGTATCACTGCCGCAAGTGATTTGCCGCTGCTTGTCGATGCTGATACCGGTTGGGGTGCAGCCTTTATGATCGCTCGCACCGTGAAAGAACTCAGCAAGGCCGGGGCGGCAGGGCTGCACATTGAAGACCAGGTTCAGGCGAAACGTTGCGGTCATCGACCCGGAAAACAACTCGTTTCGACTGACGAGATGTGCGACCGTATCAAAGCCGCGGTAGACGCGAAGCCATACGACGAGTTCGTCATCATGGCACGTACCGATGCGTTGGCTTCTGAAGGCATCGAATCAGCGCTTGAACGTTCGTCACGGTATGTCGAAGCGGGAGCAGACATGATCTTTGCTGAAGCGGTGACCGTGGCCGCTGACTACAGGCGCTTTCGAGAAGCGTCAGGTGTTCCTGTGCTGGCAAACCTGACGGAGTTCGGTAAGACACCTTTGCTCAGCATTGAAGAATTGGATCGCGCGGGTACAGACATCGCCCTGTATCCGCTGTCTGCGTTCCGGGCAATGAACCGCGCTGCCGAGCAGGTTTTTCGCGAAATACGGCAGCACGGCACGCAGCGGGCAGCCGTGGAGCATATGCAGACGCGTGATGAACTGTACAACTACCTCGATTATCACAGCTACGAGCAAAAACTGGATGAAATGTTCGGCAACAGCGGAGAGGAACCAGGGTCATGACTACCGCAGGTCTTGAAGGCATCATCGCAGGCAGAACCGGGATTGCCACCGTTGGCAAGAAGGGGGCTGGCCTGACATACCGCGGGTATCGCATCGAGGACCTCGCAGAGCACGCCACCTTTGAAGAGGTCGCATACCTGCTCATCTACAACCGGTTGCCGACACCAGGGCAGCTCACTGCCTACAAGAAGCGTTTACAGGGCCTACAGGGCCTTCCCGAAGCGCTCAGGACGGTGTTGGAGCAGATACCTGCCTCCGCTCACCCGATGGACGTCCTGCGGACCGGCTGCTCAATGTTGGGGACGCTTGAGCCTGACGGGCAGGGTGGCCGCACTGAGGCGTCGATTGCTGATCGCCTGATCGCTTCATTTGGTTCGATGCTCCTCTACTGGTACCGTTTCAAGAACCGTGGTGAGCGCATCGACACCGTGTCCGGTGAAGACACGGTTGCCGGGCATTTCCTGAGAATGCTGACCGGGGCGGAGCCTGATCCGTTGAAAAAGCGTGCCCTTGATGTGAGCCTGATTCTCTACGCCGAGCATGAGTTCAATGCATCCACATTCACCGCACGGGTCGTGACCAGCACGCTGGCAGACATATACGCAGCAATCACGGCGGCCATTGGCGCTCTACGTGGTCCGCTGCACGGCGGAGCCAACGAGGCTGCAATGGAACTGGTATCGCAGTTCGAAACACCGGCTACCGCTGAAAAAGGCATCATGCAGATGCTTGAAGGTCGGCGCCTGATCATGGGCTTTGGCCACCGCGTCTACAAGAACGGTGATCCGCGTTCGGACATCATCAAAAGCTGGGCGAAAAAGCTATCGGAAGCTGCCGGTGACACGACGTTGTTCGATGTGTCGGAGCGCATCGAACAGGTGATTATGAGAGAGAAGAAACTCTTCCCAAACTTGGATTTCTTCGCTGCAACCGCTTACCACATGTGCGGCATCCCAACCTCCATGTTCACGCCGGTATTCGTCATATCCCGCACATCTGGCTGGGCTGCGCACATCATCGAGCAGCACAATGACAACCGGCTGATCCGACCGCTCGGCGAATACACCGGGCCGGACCCGCGTCCATTCGTTCCACTTGCTGAAAGGTCCTAGTAAATCGCTATGCCATTCGACGAAGTAATCGACGCAATCGCTGATTACGCTGTATCGCCTTTTGACCCCGGTGAGGAAGCACTGGCGACGGCCCGGTACACGCTAATCGACTCAATTGGCTGCGCGCTTCTTGCGCAAAATTACCCTGCGTGTACGAAGTTGCTTGGCCCGCACGTCACGGGTACGGAAGTGCCTCACGGCTCGCGGGTTCCGGGCACGGGCTTTGTGCTCGACCCTGTCAAAGCCGCGTTCGACCTTGGTGCGTCGATACGTTGGCTTGATTTCAATGACACGTGGCTGGCTGCTGAGTGGGGTCATCCATCCGATAACTACGGAGCGATACTCGCTGTCGCTGACCACCTGAGCAGGTCAGGCCAAAAAGCACTGACCGTTCGTGATGCTCTCGTCGCTGCGATCAAGGCTTATGAAATACAGGGTGTGCTCGCGTTGGAGAACAGCTTCAACCGGGTTGGCATAGACCACGTACTGCTGGTCAAGGTGGCGTCCACGGCGGTTGTTACCGCGATGCTTGGTGGCAGCAGGGAGCAGGTTGCCAATGCCGTTTCAAACGCGTGGATAGAAACGACACTGCGGACCTATCGGCACGCACCGAACACAGGTTCGCGCAAGTCATGGGCAGCCGGTGATGCTTGTGCGCGCGCTTTTCAACTTGCGTTCATGGCGACGCGTGGTGAAATGGGATACGCCTCTGCGCTGACCGCTCCATCATGGGGATTCCAGGATGTGTGGTTTGGCGGCCGTAACCTCAAGTTGGCACAGCCTTTTGGTTCATACGTTATGGAAAACATCCTGTTCAAGATTTCGTTCCCGGCCGAATTCCACGCACAGACCGCTGTCGAAGCTGCCATTCATCTGCATCCTGCCGTGAAGAACCGTCTTGATGAGATTGAGAAGATCACAATCACCACCCAGGAATCCGCAATCAGGATCATCGACAAGAAGGGTCCGCTCAATAACCCTGCTGACCGTGACCACTGCATCCAGTACATGACGGCTGTCCCGCTCATAAAGGGAAGCCTGACTGCTGATGATTACGAGGATGAGGCTGCTGCTGATCCGCTTATCGACGCATTGCGGGCGAAGATGGTGCTGCAGGAAGATGCCCGGTACACGCGGGAATATCTTGAAGCGGACAAACGGTCTATCGCCAACGCAGTCCAGGTCACCTTCACCGACGGCACCTCGACGGATAACTCGGTTGTCGAGTATCCAGTCGGGCATCGACGTCGTCGCACAGAAGCAATCCCGTTGCTGATGAGCAAGTTTGAGGCAAACCTGCGGACGCGTTTTGCTGGCGAACAGGCAGATGCTGCGATACGTGCAGTGCAGCAACCGCAGGGACTGGACGCCATGCCAGTCGAAGCGTTTATGACACTCTTCGTTTAGCCTGCGGGTTTAGCCCAGGACGTGTGCAGCAATCATGTCGCCGACTTTGGCAGTCTGCAAACTTGGCTTGCCCGGAGTGGCGATGTCTGCCGTGCGGTAACCCTCTGCGAGGAATCCTTCGACAGCATCTTCCACGGCCGCAGCTTCCTTGTGAAGCCCGAACGACCATCGCAGCATCATTGCTGAACTTAGAATCGAGGCCAGCGGATTGGCAATTCCGCGTCCTGCAATGTCTGGTGCTGAACCGTGAATTGGCTCGTACAGCGAAGGCTTGCCACCACGTCGGCGTCGTCCGCCAGACTTGGGGATGCTTGTCAGGCTGGCTGAAGGCAACATGCCCATTGAGCCACCAATCACAGCGGCTTCGTCCGAAAGAATGTCCCCGAAAGTGTTTTCGGTAACGATGACATCAAACACTGCCGGGTTCGTGACTATCTGCATAGCGGCGTTGTCAGCCAGCATGTGGACCAGCTCAACATCCGGGTACTCGTGCCCGACCTCGGTAGCGACTTCACGCCACAGCCGGGATGTCTCCATGACATTCATCTTATCCAGCGAGTGCAGGCGCTTGCGGCGCATACGTGCTAGTTCAAACCCGACGCGGACGACGCGCTGAATCTCTTTTTCGGTGTATGAGAGAGTGTCGACTGCACGGCGGCCGCGCGTGTTCTCCCATCGGCGCTTTGGTTTGCCGAAATACAGCCCGCCGGTGAGTTCACGGATGATTACGAAATCGACGCCCTTGATGCGCTCTTCGCGCAAAGGGCTGGAGTCTGCCAGTTGAGAAAATACTTTGACTGGTCGCAGGTTCGCAAACAAGCCAAGCGTCTTGCGCATGGCGAGGATACCGTCTTCCGGTCGGACTTTGGCGCGAGGATCGTCCCACTTCGGCCCACCAACGGCTCCAAACAGAACAGCGTCGGCACCCAGCAGCAGGTTCATGGTGTCAGCAGTAATGGCCTTGCCAGTCTGGTCTATAGACCGTCCACCAACGATGCCTGGAACCCACTCGAACGTGTGTCCGAAGCGACGCCCGACGGCTTCAATAACCTTTACCGATTCAGCGGTTACTTCCGGGCCAATGCCGTCTCCGCCAAGAACTGCTATGCGTGCTTCCATGCTTTGAACAAGATCCCCTGTGGCTGCCCGTAGTGACAAAAACAGTCAAATCCCGGTCGCCACGAATGTCTGAAATAGATTGTGCGAAGGCGGAGTTTACCAGCAAGACTCCAGTGCGGCTACCCCGCGTCCTTGTTCTGACAAAGGCTATTTCCCTACGTCAGAACAAGAGCGTGAGGTGTACAGGCGTTTTCCTAGTTGTGCGCTGATTCGTAGGCTGATATTTCGTCTTCGAATTCCAGCGTAAGGCCAATGTCGTCGAGGCCTTTTAGCAGGCTGTTACGACGGAACGGGTCAACTTCAAAATGTGCCTTGAACCCGTCATCATCGGTAACCGTCTGGCTTTCCAGGTCTACTGTCACCTGGTAACCCGTGCGCTGCAGAGCCTTGCCCATGATGGTGTCCACTTCTTCCTGGGTAAGGATTACGGGGACCATGCCGTTCTGCATGCAGTTGTTGCGGAAAATGTCTGCAAAACTCGGTGCGATGATTGCTCTGAAGCCCATCTCATTCAGCGCCCACGGTGCGTGCTCACGTGATGAGCCGGAACCGAAGTTACGACCCGCAACCATGATCGAAGCGGACTTGTACTTTGGCTGGTTCAGGATGAAGTTAGGGTTCTCTACGCCGTCCTCGAGATACCGCCAGTCGAAAAATGCGAACTCACCAAAACCTGTGCGTTCAATACGCTTCAGGAACTGCTTTGGGATTATCTGGTCTGTGTCCACGTTGACGCGGTCCAGCGGGGCCACAAGGCCTTTGAGCTTGGTAAATGGCTGCATTACTTCCTTCTCCTTTTCGAACTGCGGTCATCCCCGGGTGCTACCGAGCTTTCCTGTCTGCGAATACCCTCTTCAAGGGCTTTCTCAAGCGGGTCTTTAGGTCGCGGTGGTGTGACGGTTATGGTTCCGTATTTTGCCGCTCGCACATCCTGCCATTTCGACAACGTATTCGCCATGAGAATGGTCAGGATTCCTAGAACGATGATCAATATGTCTGCGGCAATCAACCCACCCGTTGCCGAGGTGACATCAGCGAGGTTCGCTCGCTGGTTGAAGAGAATCCTGGTCACCGTGATCGGATTGAATATCAGGAAACCCGCCCACGAGAGTCCCCACAGTATTGCTATTGGTGAAACGATACCGCGCTTTTGCCAGGTTTCGCTATCTCCGGGCTTGAGACGCGGGTCGCTCGCCTTGAAAAGTTCGATAAACATAAGCAACGGCTTGTAGAGGTTCACGAACGGGACGAAGAACCTTATGACAACGCCGTCCGGAGAGTGTTGTTGGCCATCAGACCTTAGCGTGCGCAGATTTCGGCTTGACCTGTGAGCGAACGTAGAAAACGGGAACGCGATGATAAGCATCAGCACGATCAGCAAAATGCTCACCAGGCTGCTGCGACTGTTCATGTTTTCGAAAGTCGTTGTCAGGTCTACGACGCTCTGGCACCCGGCATACGGAGCTGTGGGATTGGTTGCGACGCTGGCAAGTTGCTCAAGGGTCACGCAATCAAAGCCTTCGCTTGCAGCATAGGCAAATACGGCGTCGATGTTCCGACAGCCATTGGCGATGACCGAAAAAGTCGCTAGTTCTTCCTCATTACAGAGCAAAACGTCCGGGTCGTGCAGTTCCAGGTCCGCAACCACCGTCGCCTGACCAACATCGTCCGGGCTGATCGGTATTTCTGTTCGCCCGTCTGCCAGCCATTCGTTCACTGTGCTACGGAACCCAATGTCCAGGTACACGGCCACTGCGCTGGTTGCGACGAATATCAGCAATCCAATGAACAACCAGCGAAGCACGGGGCGCGTCGACTCATACTCGTACGGCTGGAACCGGTCTTGGAGAGCTTCGTCCAGGGCTTGCCTGCCGAACAATCGCCCAATCACGGAACCTCGTGATTTAGCGCGTTGCACAGCACGGTGTTCCACAGGCCCGGCAGAACCAGACCGTGTTCTTGGCGGAGGGGTACGCCTGTTCGGTGGTGGCGTCCGACGCCTTTCCTGCCCATCCTGGGATTCAGGAGACGGACCATCACCATGGCCGGTAGACATTAGTTGGTGTCCCAGTCCCTCACATCAACGAAGTGTCCGGCGATAGCCGCTGCCGCCGCCATCTCCGGGCTTACAAGGTGAGTCCTGCCGCCCTTGCCCTGGCGTCCCTCGAAGTTGCGGTT
>JAURLM010000158.1 GCA_030831265.1 Chloroflexota bacterium | reverse complement strand
TAGTGACCGCACTCTCGTCAGACCGTGGGTCACGCCTGATCGCTCGTAGCGGTGCAGTCGTCCGAAATCTGCGTAGCGTAACGGTAAATCCCTGTACGAATGCGTCTCTGCTGCGTACAGCATGGCTCCTGCGGGGCAGTTCATAGGCTTGACGCCGTACTCCGTGTCATCAACGTTGATGAAGTACATGTTGTCAGCGTAGTTGTCGTAGTGACCAGAGCGCCTCCACAGATCGGTGTTGAAGATCTGCGGAGTGATGACTTCGTCATAGCCGTAACGCTTGTAGAGGCCACGAACGTATTCGACCAGCGCATTGATAACGAATGCGCCTTTTGGCAGGAAGAATGGGCTGGCCGGTGCGATGGGATCGAAGAAGAACAGTCCAAGCTCACGGCCAAGTTTGCGGTGATCTCGCTTTTCCGCCTCTTCACGGCGGTGCAGGTAATCATCCTGCGCCTCCCGTGACTCCCACGCCGTGCCGTAGATGCGCTGGAGCATCTTGTTCTTCTCATCACCACGCCAGTACGCACCTGCGCTGGTCAGAAGCTTGAAGGCCTTTATGTCACCGGTTTTTGCCACGTGTCCGCCTCGGCACAGGTCTTCGAAGGCCCCGTTGCTGTGGCTGCAGAACGTGACGCGCGTTCCTTCCGGGATTCCGTCGAGAATCTCGACCTTGTAAGGGTTGTCTTTGACCGTTTCTTTCGCCTCTTCACGAGAGACTTCACGTTCTACGAAGTCGGTGTTTTGCGCGACAGAACGCCGCATCTCCTTCTCGATCTTTTTCAGGTCATCAGGAGTGAATGGCTGGTCGACATCGAAGTCGTAGTAGAAACCGTCTTCGATGGGTGGTCCAATGGTCAGTCGTGCGTTTGGCCAGAGCTTGAGTACGGCTTCGGCGAGTACGTGCGCTGCTGAGTGGCGCATGTTGTTGCGAAATTCAACCAGTTCCTGGGGAGACAGGTTCTTTGCGGATGCCATTGGATATTTCCTCACGGTTGAGTGCCCGTGACGTTACGGGGCACATAAGTTGCGGATTGATACTGCATGCGGGCTGTTGCCGTATGCGGTAGTTCAGGATGGGCGCGACGCCTGGGCGCGGCGACGCGCCTGTGTAGTGAGGGTGTTACGCCGCGAGGGTCGCCCTCCTGTTGATGTGAGGAGTACGGCAATGGTGACGCTGTTGAGCGAGCGTTTCCGTGAGTGCCGGGCCATTTTGCGGATCCTGAGAAGATGGCGGGAATGATGTGGTGGGCAGTACAGGATTCGAACCTGTGACCTCGTCGATGTCAACGACGCGCTCTAGCCAACTGAGCTAACCGCCCATAGCGGTGTCAGCCATTATACAGAGCCATCCGCGTACGTTCGCACTCAGATTCTGCAAATACTGGCAAATCCTGCGTATTCGGGACGCACCTGTCGTGTGATGTGGTTGAGCATGAACTCCCGTCGACCTCACCAAACAACAGGGCCGGAGGCAGATGCCCCCGGCCCTATCAGTGTTTCTTGAATTTGCTGAGACTAGTCGTCCGAGCCGGTCTCCACCGGTTCTACGGTTGACATTCCGGGTACTTCACCGCCTGAGTCATCGACTACAGTGGCGCCCATCAGCTCTTCGGTGTCTTTCTGAATTGCACTTTCATCGGGACCTTGATCCTCAGATGCGGCCTCCGAAGATGCCTCTGCCGTTTCCGGTAACTCACCACCAATAGCTGCGAGAGCCTCTTCAAACGTAGGTGGAGCCTGAGTGAATCCGGTCAGGCGACCATCGACTCGCTCTTCTCCAACCACCATTCCAAGCCGTTCCCGACCTTCAACCGTCTGGTCAAGGCGAGCCGGAATGAGGCGACCGATGATCACGTTTTCCTTCAAGCCGTTGAGGTGGTCAACACTACCGTTGACTGCGGCTTCTGTGAGCACCCGTGCTGTTTCCTGGAAGGAAGCTGCTGAGAGGAAGCTGTCCGTGTTGAGCGAGGCCCTTGTGACTCCAAGGAGAACCGGGCTTGCCGTTGCTGGCTCACCGCCCTCAACGAGGATCATGTTGTTAAGACGCTCGTACTCAACCCTGTCGATCAGTTCACCTGGCAGGAGTTCCGTGTCTCCGGGAGATTCAACCCGAACCTTGCGGAGCATCTGGCGGACGATAAGCTCAATGTGCTTGTCGTGAATCGCCACACCCTGTGATCGGTAAACCTTCTGTACTTCGTCGATCAGGTACCGCTGTACTGCGGCCTGTCCCTTGATCCGCAGGATGTCCTGTGGGTTCATAGGACCGGCCGTGAGCTGCTCACCCGGCTCGATTTTGTCGCCTTCTGTGACTAGTAGTTCAGAGGCTGCAGGGATCACGTACTCGCGTTCGTCAATCTCTTCCCACGTGATGGTCAACACGCCGCCGGAGACGGTCACCGCACCTGCGACAGGCGCTGTGATCTCTTCAGGGACGGCGAGTTCGATGCCTTCCTTGGCTGCTGCCGTTGCCGCTGCCCTGGTGATACCCAGGACAGGTTGTCCGGCGTCAACCCAGTCACCAGTCTTGACCAGCTGCTTGTGAGAGTTAGGGATGTCGATCTGCTCCCGGAATTCTTCACGGCTGGTCACCTTCACATAGCGGCCTTCCGCTGTGTGAATAGTTTCTACGATTCCGCCGATCTCGGACATGATGGCAACACCACGTGGTGAGCGAGCTTCAAACAGCTCGACCACACGGGGCAGACCACTTGTGATGTCCAATCCTGCGATACCACCGGTGTGGAACGTACGCATCGTCAGCTGCGTTCCAGGCTCACCAATGGACTGTGCGGCGATGATTCCAACAGCTTCGCCAGGGATCACCATCTCGTTGTTAGCCAGCGATGATCCGTAGCATTTCTGTGGAATACCGCGGTATGAGAATGAGCTGAGCGGCGAGAGGATGTATGCCTCTTTGACTCCAGCTTCTTCAATCTCCCGTGCGAGGTCGACCGTGATGAGAGTGTCTCGGTCTGCAAGCACTTCACCGGTCTCCGGGTGGACGATTGGCTGTGCGGGGAACCTGCCAAGCACACGTGCGCCGATCCGGGCCTGGTCACTACCCTGTTCCGCGTCAGTTACCAGCAGCCCCTGCGCTGAAGGATCATCATCAGCGGTGATGATGACATCCTGCGCAACGTCTGCCAGTCGGCGGGTCAGGTATCCAGAGTCAGCCGTCCTCAGAGCCGTGTCAGCCAGACCCTTTCTGGCACCGTGTGTGGAGATGAAGTACTCCATGACGGACAGGCCTTCAGCAAAGCTGGAGCGGATTGGCAGTTCGATAATCCGACCCTTCGGGTCTGACATCAAACCACGCATGCCAGCCATCTGCTTGATCTGTGCAAGGTTACCCTTGGCACCTGAGTCAGACATGGTGAAGATACCGCCGTAGTTCGGAAGGTTGTCCCGAACGGCGTTGGTCATCTTTTCGTTCACGTCTGTCCAGATCTCGACAGCAGCGGCATACCGCTCCTGGTCTGTAATCAGACCTTCCATGTACTGCTCGTCAAGGCGGTTGATCTTCTGGTCAGCAGCGGCCAGCAGTGGCTGCTTCTGAGGAGGAATCATGATGTCCCTGATGGCAATTGTCGTACCGGACTGCGTTGCGTAGCGGAAACCCAGGTCCTTGATGTTATCGAGGGTTTTCGCCGTGTCTTCTTTCCCGTGTGTTGCGTAGCTTTCGGTGACCACGTCTTCGATCTGAGCTCGTGCGAACAGGTGGTTACGGAAACTCATCTGCTCGGGCAATGCATCGTTGAAGATGACGCGTCCAACCGTTGTCTCGATGATCTTTCCTTCGTTGTCACGAACGAGCACCGCTTCTCGCAACTTGATCCGTCCCATGTCATGGGCCAGTCGGAGGTCAGCAAAGCTGGAGTATGTGTTTCGGTTGGGCTTGCGTTCGTCGTCGCCGGCAGGTGCTTCGGCAGCTTCTTCGATCTCGTCCATGCCCGTCAGGTAGTAGATACCCAGGACCATGTCGAGTGTAGGAGCGACGATTGGCTCACCTGAGCGCGGTGCCAGCATGTTGTTGGTGCTTAGCATCAGGCGCTGTGCTTCCACTACTGCCTCACGAGACAGCGGGACGTGTACAGCCATCTGGTCACCATCGAAGTCTGCGTTGAAGGCCGTGCAAACGAGCGGGTGGAGGTTGATGGCGCTGCCCTCAACGATGACCGGCTGGAATGCCTGGATACCGAGCCTGTGCAGTGTTGGTGCACGGTTGAGCAGTACCGGGTGGTTCTGGATAACCTCTTCGAGGATGTCCCAGATTTCCGGTCGTGCGCGTTCGGCCATGCGCTTGGCGCTCTTGATGTTGTGGGCGTAGCCCTTAACGACAAGTGCGTTCATGACGAATGGCTTGAACAGTTCCAGTGCCATCTTCTTTGGCAGACCACATTCGTGGAGCTTGAGAGTTGGGCCAGAGATGATGACTGAGCGTCCGGAGTAGTCCACGCGCTTACCAAGCAGGTTCTGGCGGAACCGTCCCTGCTTACCACGGAGCAAGTCCGTGAGGCTCTTCAGCTTGTGGTTGTGGCTACCCTGGATGGCTCGGCCACGACGGCCGTTGTCGATGAGCGCGTCCACAGATTCCTGCAGCATGCGCTTTTCGTTTCGGATGATGATGTCCGGTGCCTGCAGGCTGATCAGGTGCTTCAATCGGTTATTCCGGTTGATAACACGGCGGTACAGGTCATTCAGGTCACTGGTTGCGAAACGGCCACCGTCCAGCTGAACCATCGGGTGCAGTTCAGGCGGGAGAACCGGAAGGACGGTCAGGACCATCCACTCGGCCTTGTTGCCGCTCTTGCGGAACGCCTCAATGACGCGTAACCGCTTGATCGCCTTCTTACGACGCTGTCCGGACGTGTCACGTACCTGCACTTGCAGGTCGCTGCGTACATCGTCCAGGTCCATGCTTTTCAGGATTTCCAGTATGGACTCAGCACCCATACCGGCCTTGAACACTTCTCCGAACCGGTCACGCAGTTCGCGGTAGCGAGCCTCGGTCAGCAGTTCCATTGGAACGATGCTCTCGAGTTCATCCATGCGCTGCTTGATGTCTACCTGCAAGCGCTCTTTGCGCTGTTCAACGACAAAACGCACGCGGTCTTCGTCACTGGCTTCTTCAGGGGTGTCCTCACCCTTCACTGAAGATGGCTTTGCGTTTTTTGCGATCTCAGCCTCGTCACCTTCGAGGGAGCCGAGGAATTCAGCAATCTGTCCACCGCTGATGATTTCGGTCAGTTCCTCGTCGATGCGACCGGTCTCGGCTTCGAGGTACTGCTCCATGCTTTCAATGGCGCGCTGCTTGGCTTCTTCGTCAACGGAGATGACCACGTACTGAGCAAAGTACAGGACGCGTTCAAGGTTCCGTGGTGAGAGGTCCAGCAACAGGCCAAGGCGCGAGGGTGTGCCCTTGGAGAACCAGATGTGTGCAACGGGAGCGGCCAGCTTGATGTGGCCCATGCGTTCACGCCGGACCTTGGAGCGCGCAACTTCTACGCCACACCGGTCACAGATGACGCCCTTGTAGCGGATTTTCTTGTATTTTCCGCAGTAGCACTCCCAGTCCTTGGTAGGACCAAAGATACGTTCGCAGAAGAGGCCGTCTTTTTCCGGCCGCAAAGTGCGGTAGTTGATCGTTTCCGGTTTTGTCACCTCGCCGTATGACCATGCCCGGATTTGCTCCGGGGAAGCCAGCGAAATGCGGATTGCGTTGAAGTCAGCGCCTGACTGTGCCATATGTCTACAGTCCCTTCACCGGCCATGCATGCACTGCAAGCCGGTATCTAACCGTGATGTCCGCGGGTGGGGCCGCGGCTACAGGTATTAGCTCGCCGGATGGCGAATCGATGGGCTGTTGTCTCCTTATCGTCGGTGTCTGGTGTGCCGTGTTGGATCGGGCGGGCATCGTTGGGTCATGCCGGTTCGATGCCCGCCGTCGTGGTGTTTTAGTTATTCGACCTCATCGTCATCGAGGTCGGTGTCTGCAAGTTCGCGGAGTGATTCGTCATCCGGTTCTTCTTCCAGGTCTTCCGACTCATCTTCTTCAACGTCCTCTAAGACTGAGGCATCCTCGTCATCTTCGTCGTCGTCATCGTCTTTGGACGCTTTGATGTCGACGTCATCTGAAAGACCAGACTCATCGTCATCGTCCAGGAGGTCATCATCCATGTCATCGAGGTCGAGCGGGCTGTAGTCGAAGTCTTCCCAACTGAGAGGAGCGCCAAGCGCAGCCGCTGCACTATCGTCGCGACTTGCGTCCGGGGTTGCCTGGTCAAAGTCCTGGTTCAGCAGTTCAACCGAAAGGCCGAGTCCCTGTAGCTCTTTCAGGAGCACGTGGAATGACTCTGGCACACCAGGCTGGATAACTTCTTCACCCTTAACGATGGCCTCGTAGGTCTTGACCCGGCCAACAACGTCGTCTGATTTGATCGTTAGCATTTCCTGCAGCGTGTAAGCGGCGGAATACGCCTCAAGCGCCCAGACTTCCATCTCACCGAAGCGCTGGCCACCGAACTGGGCTTTACCACCCAGCGGCTGCTGCGTAATCAGCGAGTATGGTCCGGTTGAGCGGGCGTGGATTTTGTCCTCGACAAGGTGAATCAGCTTGAGCATGTACATCGTGCCCACGGTGATTGGCTGGTCGAATTTCTCGCCGGTTCTTCCGTCAATCAACACGGATTTTCCGAAGATTGGTGCTGAGACCTTCTTTTCACGGGCAAGGCGTAGTGCCTCTGCCATGAGTTCTGAAGGCTTCAGGTCTTCCACGTCCTGGCCAACATATTCAGTCAGCCAGATGCGGAGACATGCCTCACGCGCCACACCGTGGTACGTGGGGGCATCGCTCCAGAGCCTGTCACGGTCGAATCCGCGGTCTGCCAGCCACTTATCGACCTTTTTCCAGTCGATCTTGCGCCTGTCAATGTCTCTTGGAGCTACGGCTTCCGATTCCTGGACGAACCAGGCTCGTGCCAGCTGGTCTTCAATTACGACGTCCTTCGCACCGTCGAACACAGGTGTCCGGGCATTGAACCCGAGGGTTCGTGCGGCAGCACCGAGGTGTGTTTCAAGCAACTGACCCAGGTTCATGCGTGATGGCACACCGATTGGGTTCAGGACGATGTCCAGCGGGGTTCCGTCCGGTAGGAACGGCATGTCCTCGCGAGGCATGATCTTGGCGACAACACCCTTGTTGCCGTGCCGACCTGCCATCTTGTCACCCTGGGTGATCTTGCGGGTGTGCGCTACCCATACTCGCACCATCTTCATGACACCGGGAGGCAGGTCATCACCATTGGCCTTGGTCATGACACGGATGTTGATCACCTTACCGTGCTGGCCGTGGGGCACTCGCAGCGAGGTGTCCTTAACGTCACGGGCCTTTTCACCGAAGATGGCTCGCAGCAGTTTCTCTTCTGCCGTGAGTTCGGTTTCACCCTTCGGGGTGATCTTGCCAACGAGGATGTCGCCAGGGCCTACGTATGCGCCAATTCGGACAACACCTTCATCGTCGAGATCCCGGAGGCTCTCTTCACCGACGTTAGGGATGTCACGCGTGATTTCTTCAGGGCCGAGTTTCGTCTCTCGTGCCTCGACTTCGTGCTTCTCAATGTGTATCGAGGTGAAGCGGTCGTTCTTAACCAAGTCTTGGTTGATGATGATCGCGTCTTCGAAGTTGTAGCCTTCCCAGCTCATGAAGCCAACCATGAGGTTCTGGCCGAGAGCAAGTTCACCGAGGTCTGTAGAAGCGCTGTCCGCAAGCGGATCACCCTTCTTCACAACCTGGCCCTTGGTGACGATGGGGTGCTGGTTGATGCATGTGCCCTGGTTGGAGCGCACGAACTTGGTCAGCGGGTGCTCATGCACCTTGCCTTCCTTGTCCATCACCTTGATTTCAGCGGCGTCTGATGCGACGACAATGCCGTCGGCAAGAGATAGCACAACCTGACCGCTGTCCATTGCCACGCGGCGCTCCATGCCGGTGCCTACCAGCGGAGCTTCCGATTTCAGCAACGGCACAGCCTGTCTCTGCATGTTCGAGCCCATCAGTGCTCGGTTTGCGTCATCATGCTCAAGGAATGGGATAAGGGCGGTGGACACGCTCACGATCTGCATCGGAGAGATGTCCATAAGCTCTACATTTTCTGGTGGCTCGTAGGTGAAGCCTTCGCCAAGGCGAACTTCAACTTGGTCGCCGGAGAACTGACCCTTGTTGTCAGTCTCGGTCGTAGCCTGTCCAATGATGTGCTCTTCTTCAGCGTCAGCAGACAGGTACTGGATGTCTTCAGGGTTGGCAGAAACGTACGGGCGAACAGGTACGATGCGCGCCGGCAGGGCGTTCACCTCTTCTGCTGTTGCCGCAGTCATCTTCTTCCCGGCTTCCGCAACTACCTTCCCGGCTTCGTCCGTGATGTCTTCGGTCGGGATTCGACCGGCGATATCAGGATTGTCGCTGGAGATTTCCTTCAGCACCTTCTGGTAAGGCGTCTCAATAAAGCCGTAGTCGTTTATACGGGCGTATGTGGACAGCGAACCAAGAAGTCCGATGTTCGGGCCTTCAGGGGTTTCGATAGGGCAGATTCGGCCGTAGTGCGAGTGGTGGACGTCACGAACGTCGAATCCTGCTCGCTCACGTGAAAGGCCACCAGGGCCAAGTGCCGAAAGCCTGCGCTTGTGTGTCAGTTCTGCCAGCGGGTTGGTCTGGTCCATGAACTGGGACAGCTGTGATCCACCGAAGAACTCTCGGACAGCTGCCACAACAGGGCGGATGTTGATCAGTGCGGCCGGAGTGGTCGCAGCCGGATCCATCTGCGTGGTCATTCGCTCTTTGACGACGCGCTCCATGCGGAGCAGGCCGACGCGGAGCTGGTTCTGGATTAGTTCACCGACAGCACGCACACGGCGGTTGCCGAGGTGGTCGATGTCATCCGGCTGAATCTCACCGTTGTTGATACGAATCATTCGAGAAATCATCTCGATGATGTCTTCTTTGGTGAGCGTGCGCGTCTCAAGTGGAACCTGGATACCCAGGCGGCGGTTTAGCTTGTAGCGACCGACGCGGCCAAGATCGTACTTGCGCTCATTGAAGAACAGTCCTTCGATGAGAGCGCGGGCATTCTCAATGCTGGGCGGCTCACCCGGTCGCAGCCTGCGGTAGAACTCAAGCAGAGCCTCGTCTTGCGTGGTGACTGCGGAGTCACGAGCAAGGGTGGATTCGATGAACTGGCGGTCCTGGTCAGTGTCCACTTCCTTGAACAGGTCGCGGATCTCGTCATCCGTCTCCCAGCCAAGTGCGCGCAGGAACGTGCTGATCGGGGCCTTGCGTTTGCGGTCAACCTTCACGCTTAGCAGGTCACGGTTGCTGGTCTCAAGCTCAACCCATGCACCGCGGTAGGGGATGAGCTTCGCTGAGCAGAGTGCGCGTCCTGACGTGGGGTCACTGTCAGATGTGAAGTAGGCACCAGGCGAGCGGACAAGTTGTGATACGACGACGCGCTCTGCACCGTTGATAACGAAGGTGCCGTTCGGGGTCATCATCGGCACATCGCCGAAGAACAGCACCTGTTCCTTTACTTCACCTGTGGCCTTGATGACCAACTGAACGGTGACGTAGAGAGGTGCCGAGTAGGTGATTTCTCGCTGGCGGCATTCGCGTTCAGTGAACTTTGGCGCCCGGATCTCGTGATCCAGGAACCGCAACTCAAAACGGCCTCCAGAGAAATCTTCTATCGGGGAAATCTCGTCGAAGAGTTCCTTGAGTCCGTCCGCCTTCAACCAGTCGAACGAATTGATCTGAACCTGCACGAGATTCGGAACATCTACGACTGTTCGGAGCGAGTTGAAAGACTTCGCCTCTTTGGGTTCAAAAATACGTGGCCGTGATTCGGCGAGAACCATGCTCTACTCCACTTCCAGAGCTGTGATGCCGGGCGCCAGATGGCGAACGGGGAGTGTGCCAGACTGCAGAACGCGCAAAAAACCCCACCCGCGTGCCTTGCTTTTTAGCGGGTGTGGGGTGTGTCTTATCGGCCTAAATTGGGAAACCAGTGCTTAAGATGCAGAGGTGGACACTCCTCGACAGTGAAACAGTCTAACCTGTCGACAATTTTGCGTCAATGACTCTATTTTGCGTTTTGCTTGAGTTGTAGTTCGTACTGGGCCGACCTTTCCGACTGGAATTCCTGGATGTCATTAGACCAGGTTGACTTTATGTAAGAAAGGATCGATATGGTCTCTTCTTCGGTCAACTGGCCGCGAAACGCTGGCATCACTGTGGCCATGGGTGGCCGATCGAGAATCCATTCGAACAGAAGACGGTCGGCGTGATGCCATGTGTGTCCGTTTTCATCGTGGGGCGGTGCGGTCGGCAGTACAGGAGGAGAAACTCCCGGCTCGCCGTGACAGCTAGCGCAGTTGTCTGCGTAAAGGACGGAACCGGTGGCAACACGCTCTTCGGTTACCTGCACCGGGAATTGCGCTTCATTGGTCGTGCCGTCCTTGCTGCTGCCACAGGCTGCGACAACTGCGCTGGTAAGCACCATTGCCACAGACAGCGATATCTTGGACTTGCGGTGCAAAAACTGCCTCGCCATGAAGACGTTCATCTAAATGCTCTCATGTAACTTGACCCATACCCCCCCGGGTGGGGGTGTTATAGTAACGCTACATGGCACTTGATTGATTGGAAACAGGTGGATGAATACCGATGTTAATGGATACCAAACAGGACGCCATCAAGCGGGTTAACTACATTGAGGGCCACATAGCAGGCGTTCGCAAGATGATTGAGGAAGACCGGTACTGTGTCGATGTGATTCGGCAAACGTACGCTATACGGCGTGCTCTCCAGAAACTGGAAGGGCTGCTCATCGACGGTCATTTGCGATCGTGTGTCCCAGAGGGTTACCGCGAAGGCAGGGACGAACAGATGCACCAGGAATTAAAAGACCTGTTCGAGATATCTGAGAAGTAGAGAATTCGGCAGGGAGGCCCATGGTCGAAACACATTCACATGCCTCTGAGACTGATAGCACGCCTGTTAACCACGGGGCCGTAACTCTCAATGTGCCGATCACCGGTATGACGTGTGCGGCATGTGTACTGCATGTCGGAAAGGCGTTGCGGTCAGTGGAAGGCGTTGAGTCGGCAGATGTAAGCCTTGCCTCCGAGACGGCGAATGTGATTCTCGCAGCTGGTACCGAGGCTAATGCTGATGACCTGCTGGCAGCTGTGCGCGATGCGGGTTACGGAGTTACGACCAGCATCGAGAGAATCCACGTTGGTGGCATGACATGTGCCTCCTGCGTGAATCATGTCGGCAGAGCGCTACGGGAATTGCAGGGAGTCACCCGTGCCGATGTGAATCTGTCGACAGAAACGGCCGAGATCGAGTTTGTCAGCGGTTCGGTTGGCAGGCGCGAGATCCGTGATGCAGTTTCCGGTGCAGGATACGAAGTTGTTTCGTTTGAAGGCGATCGGGACGCAGAGACAGAGTTTGAAGAAGCCCGCGCTCGCAGGAAGGCCGACCTCGACAGCCTGCGTCTGCGCGTTATCGCCAGTCTTGTAGCTGCCGCGGTCATCATGGCGGCGATGCAGTACGGCTCGATAGGTTCGCTTAAACACATCGACCCAACGGCCGCCAACTACGTGTTCCTGTTACTCGCCGCTCCCATCCAATTCTGGGCTGGCGCACGGTTTTACCGGGGAGCGTGGGGTGCGCTCAAACATCGCACAACCAACATGAACACTCTGGTTGGGTTGGGACATCTACGGCGTTCTTTTATTCAGCCGCTGCCACGTTATTCAGACCGGTATTCGAAGGTTCGGTGGTTTTTGATGCGGGCGGAATAAGTGGGCACGCGACGGGAACCTATTTCGATGTTTCGACTGCCATCATCGGGCTGATCCTGCTGGGGCGGTGGCTTGAGGCCAGGGCGCGTGGTCGTACTTCGGACGCCATCCGCAAGTTGATTGGGCTTACGCCGAGCACTGCTCGTGTTGAGCAAGATGGCGAGATAGTTGAGATGTCGGTCGAGGAGATATCAACTGGTGACCTCATCATTCTTCGTCCGGGTGAACGCGTATCTGTCGATGGCACGATCGAAAGCGGTTCTGGTGAAATTGACGAGTCGATGCTCACGGGTGAGAGTGTTCCTGTAGAGAAATCTGCTGGAGATATGGTTTATGCCGGGACCGTAAACGGCACCGGCGGTATCAGATTCAGGGCAACACGTGTTGGTCGTGAGACTGCGCTTGCGCAGATTGTGATGATGGTCGAACGGGCGCAAGCATCCCGCGCTCCTGTTGAGCGGCTGGTAGATCGCGTTACCGCCGTATTCGTACCGACGGTTCTCAGCGTCTCGCTCGTCACGTTTATTGCTTGGCTGTTTTTTGCACCGGACCCGGCTTTTGTGAATGCATTGCTGTTGACCGTAGCCGTACTTGTGGTTGCCTGCCCGTGTGCACTGGGACTTGCCACACCGACCGCTATCACGGTTGGTATGGGACGTGGCGCGTCCAGCGGTCTTCTCATTCGCAATGCCGAGGTGCTGGAATCGGCTCATAAGTTGGACACGGTAGTTTTCGACAAGACGGGGACACTGACCGAGGGACGGCCCAGTGTGACAAGCGTGAAGGTAATAGGTGTCCCGGAAGATGAACTGGTTGCTATCGCAGCTGCAGTGGAGGCAGGCTCCGAACATCCTGTTGCTGCTGCTGTGACGGGTTATGCGAAGTCAAAGACGCTGGAAATCCAACCGGTGATCGACTTTGCTGCAACGGCGGGGCGAGGTGTGGAAGGCCGTGTTGGCGAAAGCCATGTGCTGGTCGGTAGTATCGGGATGTTGTCCGGGCGTGGCGTTGGCGTGAGTTCACTCGTTGAATTCGCAGACAAAATGGCGGAAGCAGGACAAACCGTACTTGCCGTCGCTAGAGATGGTGCAGCGATTGGACTGATAGGCGTCATGGACACCGTTCGACCAAGCGCTGTTGAAGCTGTGCGCGGGCTTCGTGCGATGGGAATTCGCACCGTGATGTTGACCGGGGACAACCGCCGAACTGCTGAAACTGTGGCCGCCCGAGTAGGGATCGACGAAGTTTTTGCCGAGGTGATGCCTGCCGACAAAGCAGAGCGGATTGCGGAGCTACAGTCAGCGGGCAGACGCGTGGCGATGGTCGGTGATGGCATCAACGATGCCCCGGCACTTGCACTCGCAGATGTAGGCATCGCAATTGGCAGTGGGACGGATGTCGCAATTGAGTCAGCCGACATTACCCTGACTTCAAGCGATCCGCGCGGAGTTGCCGAAGTTATTGGGTTGAGCCGCGCTACTATGCGAACAGTGCGCCAGAACCTGTTCTGGGCATTCTTCTACAACGTGCTGCTGATTCCAATCGCCGCCGGTGCCTTGCACCCGTTTTTCCTGGACTCAACCGTGCCGGGCTGGCTACACCCTTTGCTGGGACAGTTCGGGTTCCTGAACCCTGTCGCTGCCGCTGCAGCGATGGCGTTAAGTTCAGTGAGTGTCGTCACAAATTCGTTGAGGCTGGGTAAGGCGAAGGTCGTTGGACAGTCGGGAAGTCCGCCTTCAGCGCCGCAAACACGGGCTGCTGCGGCAACAATTTGATTCGGTGTCAGGTTATGGCAGAATCGCAGGAGATTTTCTCCAGCGGCGACGAAGGAGATTCCAATGAAGATTCCGTTGTTCAGCAAGAAGCAGGAAATTGCTATCGACCCTGTGTGCCACATGCAGGTTGACATGGCTCATCCAAATGGCGGGACTGCCGAGCATGAAGGCGCGACGTACTATTTCTGCGGAAATGGATGCCGCGTGGCGTTCCAGAAAGAGCCACAGGCGTACCTGAGCGGTGAAAAGAGCATGAAGATGTAGCTTGCCTGCAGGTTTGCTGCATCCAATCAGCAGTTACAGGCCAGGTAAAGCCAGGTAAAGACGGAGAAGAAATGCCTAAAACGGAGCCAGTGCGAGATAAGGCGGTCGTCTATACACATCCGACGTGCGGGTACTGTGACCTCCTGAAAGAAGACCTCGCGGCAAAGGGTGTTGAGTTCGATGAGGTGAATGTCAGCCTGAAGCCGGAATACTGGGATGAGGTCGAACGTCTTTCTGGTGGCGACAGGATCACCCCGGTCATGGTGACTGCTGATGGTGAGGTGGAAATTGGCTACAACGGCATAGGATGTAACTACAATTAGTTGCCCGGTTGCCCGCGGACTGGGTGCTAAGGATGTTGACTCAGCAAACCTTGTTTCGTAACCTCAACTAGTTACAGCGTTCCAATGAGTGAACGTCTTGTCACGGCCCCGTGGTGTAGTGGCCTAACACGCCTCCCTGTCAAGGAGGAGACCGGCAGTTCGAATCTGCTCGGGGTCGCCATAAATCGAGTTCAAAAG
The DNA here is from genome assembly GCA_030831265.1 of Chloroflexota bacterium. GTDB lineage: Bacteria > Chloroflexota > Dehalococcoidia > Lucifugimonadales > Lucifugimonadaceae > JAJCYX01. The sequence goes on along the minus strand of JAURLM010000158.1, from coordinate 5,186 downwards.
CCGTCCTCCGGGGCGGCTTTTTTGTTGACTCGAAAACGCGTATGGAACCACAGTCTGCGCATATCCACTGCGTCGCTGATTTCGTTCTCGGAGCACCGTCGCCTGCCTCGTAAACCGGTTGCCATGTGCTGCTCCGGGGTGTAGAAACCTGCCAGAGGAGAACTCATATGGCGCTTCCGCCCGGTGCTGCACCCGGAAAAGGTTCAAAGAACCACACACTCAAGGTTGGTGACGTAACGGTCACTGCTCTCACAGACGGATCGATTACGTTCGACCCGCGAGTCCTGTTTCCTGAAGTTTCGCTGGAGGCCTGGAAGCCGTTCTATGACCGGTTCCCTGAGTATTTCGCTGGCCAGCATTTTCGAAACAACCTGGGATCGTTCGTGTTCTCCTCTGGTGGTCAGAATGTGATCGCAGATACGGGTTACGGGCCTCATGGCAAGATGCTCGGTGCTCCGGCTCCCGGAGAGTTGATGCGAGATATGGCACGGCGCGGTATCAACCCGGCCGATATCAACACTGTGTTTATGACGCACCTGCACGGCGATCACGTCGGCTGGAACATGCGAGAAGATGAGGACGCATCAAAACCAGCGTTCCCGAACGCACGGTACGCGGTGCATGAGCATGACTGGAGCCACTTTACGGACGCGGAGATGCTTTCCGGGCCACGCGGTGAGGCGGTAAACCGTAGTGTCTTGCCGATACAGCGTGCCGGGTTGCTGGACCTGATGACAGGCACAACACAGCTTGCTCCGGGCGTTGAGGCATTTCATACGCCAGGTCACACGCCGGGACACATGAGCCTGCTTGTCTCATCCCGCAATGAACGCGCTTTGTTGATTGGTGACATTGCCGGTTCACCGATGCAGCTAACCGAGACCGAATGGCTGTATACGCCGGACTGGGACGCTGAAATGGGGCGACAGGCTCGCAGGAACATCATTGAGCAGGCAATTGAAGAGGATGCCACAGTCATCGGCTCGCACCTGAGTTACCCGGGGTGGGGTCGCATTATTACGTGGGAAGGCCGCAGGTATTGGAAGGCACTTGGCGAATGACAAAACAGGACCCGTCCGCAGATGAGTATTACGCAATCGACACCACTTCGACCGAGTGGGAGGCCAGTTTCAATCCGAAACTTGGTGTAAGCCTAGGTCGCTTGATGCTTAGAAAAGATCCTCGTACTGCAACTGAGATAAGGATGATCCGCTACCCGAAGGGCATCCTGAACCCGGAGCACACGCACCCGTGCGGTCACGGCATATTCGTGCTTGAAGGCAAGTTGAAGACTCACCGCGGCATCTACGGCCCCGGCACGTGGGTCTGGTTTCCAGAAGGCCAGGTCATGGAGCATGGAGCGACGGATGAAGGTGATGTTGTGGGCATATTCATCACAGATGGTGCTTTCGAGATCAACTACAAGGACTGACCGAATTTCAACCGGCCGCGGCAGAGTGGCTAGAAAATCGTAGAATGCCGGTTGTGCCCGCTGCACTGCTGAGAAATCCCCCCGAAAAGTCCCCTAAACGCCCAGAGAAAGGGTTTGCACCGTGACAGATCAGCCTGACCGACGAGTTTTCATAGCTTCTCGAGTTGCAAATGAGGCTGTCGACGGCTGGCTGGTGGATCATGCAGTTGTTGTAGAAGGTGACCGTATTGCGTCGGTAGTGCCCAAAAGCAGCCTTCCTACTGACATCAAGAACACTGCAACGGTATTTGATCTAGGCGATGTCTCGTTGTTGCCGGGGCTGATTGACGCCCATTGCCACATGCACTGCTCCGCCACGATTGATGCGCAGGAACGCGCCATGACTGAGGATGTGCCGCGCCTGACGATGCGAGCTGTAACCGCAATGAGGAAGGCGTTGCTGGCCGGTACGACGACTATTCGTGACCTCGGTACTCGCAATGAAGTTGCTTTCCCGGTTCGAGATGCCGTGCAATCAGGCGTGATTCCCGGTCCTCGGATGTTACTTGCCGGAACGCCAATCACCATCACCGCCGGTCACTGCTGGTTCTTTGGCACTGAGGCTGACAGCACCGAGGATGTGATTACCGCTGTCCGGACACAGGTACGGCTTGGTGCAAATGTGATCAAGATGATGGCAACCGGAGGCATGTTCACTCCAACAGCCAACCCGCGACGACCGCAGTACCCGGTCGAAACACTGGCGGCTGCGGTAAGCGAAGCCGAACGTATGGGCGTACAGATAGTCGCCCACACTCTCTCTGCTAATGGCGTCCAGAACTGTGTCGAAGCCGGCATTCACAACTTGATTCACGCTCGCTGGTATGACATGGACCCGGATGCAGAGCTGGACTACCGACCCGATGTTGTTAAGCGCATGGCTGACCAGGGCCAGTGGGTTGACCCGACTATCGGGCATCAACTGCTGGGAGAAGAGGCCAAGACTCAGCATGGCCTGGCCGGTGCTCCGATCCACTGGGCGGTATCGGCCAAGGAGATTCCGAACAGCGCACATCTTGAGCTACTGAACCGCATGGATGAGGCTGGTGTCAGGTTCACTGCCGGGCTGGATATGGGAATGGTTCACGCGTACCACGACCTTTCTGCCGCCAACGCCTGGGCATTCGTCGAATGGCTCGGCTGGTCACCGTGGCGGGCCATCTACACAGCCACAGCGGGCACTGCAGAAGGCGTGCGGGTTGGAGACATCGTCGGTCGAATAAAACCCGGCATGATTGCTGACCTTGCAGCTTTTGACGGTGATCCGGCTCAGAACATTCGCCACCTGAACATAGCCTCATCTGTCATTCAGAATGGCGTGCCAGTCAAACTGGACAATCGCAACCTCGTCTAGTTTCGGCTGTCTGCGCCCTGCAATAGCGTCGTCACACCCATGGTTTGTCTCATCGGCGTGAGTTCAACGCGGAACCAAACCGATCGTTTTAACGTCTCCTCACTGAAGCTACATGTGTGTGTAGGTAATCTTCATCGAATCTTGACGAATTCCGTACACAATGGTGGCGTCTGAACGGGGACCGACCGAGGGGAGGAATGACTATGCTTTACTTCAAATCATGCCCGAAGTGCAAAACGGGCACCATTGAACACACGAACGACCTGTTCACTGAGTACGTTCAATGTCTTAACTGTGGTCTGTTGCGAGATGTGCTGGACGGGCAAGACGCCGTGAGCACGCTAAAACAGCTTCATGCTGAGTATCGGGAGATGGAAGCTGCAGAAAAGGCAGCGGAAAACGCTCGTGCGATAGCCTGAGAACGACAGGAATAAACCTCCGTCATGAGGCGCAGACAGGTGTCAGTCTGCGCCTCTTTGTTTGTTTGAGGATTTTGAGAGCGACTGATACGGCTGGCATCGGGCAACATTAGACTGCGCTTGTATGGTGAGGCGTTTGTGCAGGTCTGCGCGCCAGCGAATGAAACCGGGTGGGACCGTGAGCGGAGAGACTGATAAAGACAGGAGATCGGCGAAGAGAAAAGGCTTCGTTGCGCAGATCCGTCGAGACATTGGTCCTGATAGGGGCCGCCGGTTCCGTAACGCGGGTGTGGCCGTGCTGCTCGTATTTGCGCTGGGTACGCTCGGGTATGTTCTTGTCGAAGGTGTGGACTGGTTCGATGCCCTGTACATGACGGTCATCACGGTGACGACTGTTGGTTACAGTGAGGTGTTCCCGCTGGGTACAGGGGGGCGCGTTCTAAACATCTTCGTCACTCTGTTCGGAGTCGGGACGATTCTGTATGTAGCCAGTGTAGTGGCCGAATACCTGGTTTCCGGAGAACTGGGTGGGGCGATTGGACAACGACGTATGAACAGACATATTGCAGGCATGAGCGGTCACTACGTAGTTTGTGGTTATGGTCGTACCGGCCGCCAGGTTGTGGAGGAGCTTCAGCACGCGGGACAAGAGGTTGTTGTTGTGGACAACAACGAGGATGAAGTTGGGAATGCGACTGATAACGGAATTCCGGCTGTGCTGGGTGATTCCGGTAGCGATGACACCTTGCGGGCTGCGGGAATTGAGCGTGCAGCGGGGCTTGTGGCCGCTGTCGCCCCTGATGCTGAGGTGCTGATGGCGGTGCTGTCCGCTCGGTCTCTGAACCAGGACTTGAGTATGGTTGCCAGGTCTGAGAATGAAGACAGCGTTTCCAAGATGCGTTCAGCCGGGGCAAACCGTGTGATGTCTATACACCGGATCGCCGGACACAGACTGGCTCAGATGGTTATTCGGCCGGAAGTTGCGGAGTTCTTGGAAGTTGTGCTGACCGATCACGAGGTAGAGGTCGAGATGGACATGGTGAGGTTGCCAGCGGACTCACCATTCAACGAACGGACTCTTGGCGAGACTGGACTGGTTGACCGTAGTGGCACGAACATCGTCGGCGTGCGCAAGCATGGCGGAACACTGACCGTGCTGGCGACGGCAGGAACTGTTCTCAATTCAGGAGATGTACTGGTTGCCATCGGAACTCGCCAGCAACTAGAAGGCCTGAAACAGATAGCTGCTTCAGGCCTGTAATTCCATGGTGTATTAGAAGCATCCGGCAGTTACCCGCCGTTCAGAGCCTTCTTACCCGCTTCCAGTGTCTTGACGATTGTGTCTACGTCGAAGACGCAACCGCCCCACGTGCCACCTGAAACCCCCTGCAAAGCCGCCCACAACAGCGTGTCATCAGGTAGTTGTGGGTGTGGAGCCAGGTCATTGGGTCGACTTCGACGTTCCAGTTCCTGCGTGCCCCAGTCTGCGCCCTGTACTTCACCACCAGTGCCGACGAGATTGATCGATCCTTCAAGTCTGTTGCGGTCGACGACTATCTCAATCGTGTCACCTTCCTGAACGCGTCCGATTGGGCCACCTGCCAGTGCCTCTGGCCCCACATGGCCAATGCATGCACCAGTGGATACGCCTGAGAAGCGTGCATCGGTGATTAGTGCCACCTGCTTGCCATAAGACAGGTGCTTGAGCGCGGCAGTGATCTGGTAGACCTCTTCCATGCCGGTTCCCATCGGGCCGCCGCAGGTCAGAACCATGATGTCGCCAGCCTTCACCTTCTCAGCTTCGTCACGAGACTTGATCGCGCGTATGGCATCTCGTTCAGACCTGAACACTCGCGCCTTGCCGACGTTGCGGTAAACGCCGTCGCTGCCCACTACAGATGGATCGATGGCCGTGCTCTTGATTACCGAGCCTTCCGGGGCG